>JAEMRB010000016.1:0-6619 GCA_016463555.1 Chloroflexota bacterium | reverse complement strand
AATGGCAACGGCAAGAACACCCGTGCAGAGGTGCTCATCGCTGAATCTCTGATCTCTGTGCAATTTACCTCAACGGGCAAGACAGTAAGCACGGGAAAGTGGCTGAGCCTTTACGACGGAGAATCATGGACGCTCGCATCAGATGTTGACGTGGACCACGTCGTAGCGCTGGCAGAGGCGTGGCGGTCAGGCGCATGGAAGTGGTCTGCCTCGCGCCGACAGTCGTATGCAAATGACATAGGGGTTGCATGGACGCTGCGCGCAGTGACCGACAACGTGAATCAGTCGAAGAGTGATGACGATCCAACCTACTGGCTCCCACCACTTGAATCGGCGAACTGTGTGTATCTCACGGAGTGGGTCGCGGTAAAAATTCGCTGGAAGCTCACTGTTGATGCAGAGGAGCGCCAGTCAATCCGTGACGGTTGGCTTGATGCCCGCTGCTTCGCGCTCAGCAAACCACCGGTAGTGACGGTAAAGATCGCGCCGTAGCTAGAGGCCGAGGTTCGGACCGTCTCCACCCTTACGCCCGCGACGACGCTTCTTCTCGGGCGCAGCACCCTTGCTTGGCATTCCAATCTCGACCGGCTTAATCGGTTTGCGTAGGCCACCGCGCGCCTGTGCTGCAGCAACCGCCGCAGATGGTGCAAAGCCAGATGGCGTCGGTGGCATCTCTGTGCGTTGTCGTGGCGCGGGTCGATCTGGTCGGCGCACGACGATCGAACCCTGTGGCGCGCGACGCAGCTGGCGCACCCCCTCGCGCGGTTGTGCGCGATAGGCGATCAGCCAGAGGAGTCCGAGCGCTGCAGGAACATAGAAGAGGCGCTCGTCGGTGCCGCTCAGGCCAACAACCACCGCACCAAGGTTGACGGCTGCAGCAACAAGCAAGAGCGGCCGGCGCAGCAGCGGAACAGTGACGAGATCTTGGTCTGCCATGGGGAGGAGTCTACTCCGTGTGGTGCGCCCGACAGGATTCGAACCTGCGACCTTCTCCTTCGGAGGGAGACGCTCTAATCCACTGAGCTACGAGCGCGAGGGGTGGCGAGTCTATCAGGGGCGTGGGTGTCAAAAAGGCGAGAGAAAATAAATGAGGCGACCCCCTTTGACAGGAGTCGCCTCAAGCCGATCCGCTTGTGGGACGAACAAGTCAGCCCCGCCCGCAACGCTCAAAGAGCATCTATCACGTCGCCTATAGCGACTACCCTAACCCACCTACCCATGGTCTTTGAACAAGAACAGCTGAGGAGAGAATACCCCCTGGAGGGTCGGATTCCAACCCCCCTGGCACACCTTGTGCCGAGAGCGAGGGTCAGGCGATCGTCACCGTGGTCATCTTGACCGGCTCCAGTGGGCGGTCGCCTGGGCCTGTGGCCCCCTTGGCGATCGCGTCGACTGTGGCCAGGCCCGAGGTGACCATGCCGAAGATCGTGTACTTCGGCGGCAGGCTGGCAAGGTCATCGAGGCAGATGAAGAACTGGCTCCCGTTCGTGTTTGGCCCCGAGTTGGCCATCGCCACCGTGCCGCGGGCGTAGCCCATCGTTACCGGCTCATCGTCGAACTTGTAGCCTGGCCCGCCCATGCCGGTTCCATCAGGGTCGCCGCCTTGGATCACGAAGCCCGGAACAACGCGGTGAAAGATCACCCCGTCGTAGAAACCCTTCTTTGCCAGGGTCACAAAGTTCTCGACGGTCTTCGGTGCCGCGTCGTCCAGAAGTTCAATCTCAATGACGCCGGCGGTCGTCTCAATCTTGGCGGTTGCCATTCCATCACTCCTCTGTGGCGCAAGGCCACGTGGTCGGCTGGTGCCGACGATGTGGGGAGTTTACCCGCGAATGATCAGTTGCGCGGAGCAGCTACGGCGCGGAGGGGGTGACCGTGGTTGAGATGATCTTCGGAGGATCAATCGGGCGGTCTTCTCCATTGCGCTCGAGTGCGGCAATGGCGTCAACCACATCCATGCCAGAGATGACCCCGCCCATGATTGCGTAGGTGCGAGCGCTCTCAAGTGGGCCCGCTGCAGCATCATCCAGGATGACAAAGAACTGACTCCCTTGCGAGTCTGGCTGACTCGACCGCGCCATCGCAATCACACCGCGGCGATACGTGCCAACTACCGGTTCGTCTTTGATGAAGTAGCCAGGACCACCCGAACCGGTGCCCGTTGGGTCGCCACCCTGAATCACAAACGGCGTGCCGTCCTCCATGTAGGCGATGCGGTGGAAGATCACGTCGTCGTAGAAGTTGCAGCTCGCAAGTGCGGTCAGGTTGCTCACTGCGATGGGCGAGTTCTTCACCGCAAGCCGCACCACAAATGTGCCGAGTGATGTTTCAAACGCAATATCATTTGACGCTTCGGTGTTCAACGTTGCGGGCTGAGACGATGGGCAGCCGTTAGCGTTAGTAGATGCGCCTGGTGTTTGATCTGTAGAGCATGCGCCAAACGTTAGCGTTGTGGCAAGTGCAAGCGCTACAACGGTTGTGCGCATGTTGCTACGAATTCAGTCGGCGGGCGGTGCGCAGAATGGTGACGGTCATTGCGGACATCAAGAGCACCTGGCCGATGATGACCTCAATCGTAGGGACTTGATTGAGGAGCAGCGCTGCAAGGATCGTCGCCGTTGGTGGCATGGCGAGAGCGCCGAGTGAGCCAGTGGTTGCGCTTGTTGCGCGAACTCCCGAAACGAAGAGCGCATAGGCAAGACAGGTTGCGATGAGTGCGAGGTAGGCAAACTGCAGCCCTGGAAGAAGAAGGTCTTTTCCGGCAAGCTCTGGGAGCTTTACTCCAACGACGGACGAGACCACCGACAGGACAGCAAATCCACCGGTTGCAGATAGCGCGACAAGTTCAAGAGGGTGAATGCCTGCTGCGAGTCGACGCACGAGCACGATGTACGAGGCATAGCCAACCATGCAGGCGAAGGACCAGAGAATTCCAGTTTGGAACGTTGCGGGATTAGCAGTGGCTGCGCCATTGAGGGCAATGACGACGGTGCCGATTGCAGCAAAGACGATTGCGCCAATGATCATGCGGTCGGGTCGCTCGCGAAGTAAGACGACGCTGAGTGTGGCGACAAGTACTGGGGCGAGGCAGAGTTCGATCGCCGTGGCGATGCCAACGCCGGCGTTCGTGACCGCTTCAACGTAGGCGTATTGGAAGAACGCCTGAACGAGCCCGAGCCCGAGCCCGAGCCCAAGCACTCGCCCAGGGAGGCGGAAGGCGCCGCGACCGAGCAGGATGCGCGCCGTGATGGCGGCGGCTGGGGCGGTGATCGCAAGGCGTACGACGACCAGCACGAGGGAGCTGAGCGTGCTCGGACCCCCGTCAGCGCCAGGGAAGGCGGCCTTGAGCTGGCCGGTGACAACGCCGATCGTGCCCCAGAGGATGCCCGTGAGGATGACGGCGCCGAGCCCCGCGAGGGGGCTCAACGCAAGTGGCTCGCTGATGCGTTTTGCAGTTGCCATGCGGGGGAGTCTACGCGAGGCGCGCAGCGTGTGCTCGCTACTGCGCGGGGTCAGAAATCCTTGAGGCTTCCTCAAAATCGATCGCGCCCGAGAGGAGTGCCTCACCCAAGATCAGGGTGGCGACCCCAGCATCGCGGAGTCGGCGCACGCCATCAAGGTCGCTTACACCTCCCGCAACGCTCAACTCCATCCCTGGTTGACGCGCCGCGAGGTTCGCAAACGCCGCGCTCTCGCTTGCGTTGCCACCGTGGCTCAACACGATGCGCGTCACCCCTGCGGCAGCGAGCTCATCGATGAGGCTCTCCGCTGTTGGCGCGCTTGAGCGCTTCCAGTTAAACGATGCAATTCGCTCAGGCCGTGGATCAAAGCCAACGGCGAGCCAATCACCCGCGGCGGCGATGCATGCGGCGAGTCGCTCCGGCTCATCAATGAGCGCGAGAGAGATCACTGCCCGTGTTGCCCCTGCGGCAAACGCGATACGAATAGCCTCGGGCGACTCTAGCCCACCCGCAACCTGTAGCGGAGTTGCCACGAGGCTTGCAACTGCACCAATCGATTCAATGTTGATCGGTTCCGCCGCACGAGCGCCGTCAAAGTCGACCAGATGGATCAGTGTCGCGCCGCGATCAACAAAGTGACGCGCAATGCGCGCCGGCTGATCTGTTGGTGCGCCAATACCGGTTGCAGCGCCAGGCCAGAAGACAATGCGGGAGCGACCCTTCTCAAGATCAATAGATGGAACGATGCGCATCGGCTGCGCTGCGCTACGCGGTTTCGGTCAGCGCCGCAGCAGTGGCCGCAATTGTCTTGGTGATCTCATCATCGCCAATCCCATAGTGCGTTACCGCGCGAACCTGTCCGTGCGTATACGCAACCATTAGTACGCCACGCTTCTCTAGGGCGTTGAGGAAGCGTGTTCGCCGCGCAATGCCGCCAGTAACCTTAAAGATCACAAAATTTGTGACGACGCGAGAGGGGTCTAGCCGCTCGCCTTCTCGCTGCGCATTGTGTCCTGGGGAGATCACATCCGGCAGCGCTGCGATCTCAGTCGCCAGGCGACGTGCATTGACGTGATCCTCAGCGAGCCGCTTCACCGTGCCCTCTGGTCCATCAGAGAGTGCGACGAGGCCGGCAGCCGCAAGCACACCCACCTGTCGCATGCCGCCGCCAAGTAGCTTGCGCGCGCGGCGCGCCTTCCAGATGAACTCTTTGCTGCCAACGACAACACTGCCGATCGGCGCAGCGAGACCCTTGCTAAGGCAGAAGGTCACACTGTCAGCATCAGCAACGAGCTCACGTGCAGAGACACCGAGCCCAACAACCGCATTGAAGAGGCGCGCGCCATCGACGTGAATCGGAATGCCTGACGGCTTCAGCGCCGTGCGAAGCTCGCGCATGTAGGCCGGAGTAATTGGCCGGCTGAACGTGTGGGCGTGGCAGTTCTCAACGATGACGAGCGAGGTGATGGCGCTGTGCGGGTCGGATGCGTCTTGGATCGCCTCGAGGACACCGGCGACTGGCATCTCCCCGTTGGGGTTCTCTTGGACTAGTCGAAGTCCAGCGCCAGCGACCACGGCGTAGTTAGCCGCCTCGTCGTTTGGGATATGCCCTTCGGCGGGGGTGATGATCTCGCCGCCACGTGGCACATGGGCCATGACAGAGACGAGGTTCCCCATGGTGCCCGAGGCAACAAAGAGGCCCGCCTCTTTACCGAGCAGGGAAGCGGCACGCTCCTCTAGGGCGGCGACGGTTGGGTCGTCCTCAAAGACGTCGTCGCCGACCTCCGCCTCAGCCATGGCGCGGCGCATCTCAGGGGTTGGGTGGGTGACCGTGTCGGAGCGCAGGTCGATACGGCCAGCCCCGCCGCCTCGTGATGCTGCGTCTGATCCATATCCCATAGTCGGATCCTACCCCCTCTGGTAGGCTTCGCAGTCCTGTCGCGGACCCGTGGTGTAGCGGCCCAACATGCCAGCCTGTCACGCTGGAGATCGCCGGTTCGAATCCGGTCGGGTCCGCCAGGAAACCTCCCAACCTGAAGCCCCTCCTTTACGATGCCCCCATGCCTCGTGAGATCCCCGTAGCCGACGGATACCCGCCAAGCGAGCGCACACGCGTGCGACGACTCCCTGAGCGCGGACACTACGAGCGGGCCGATATCTACCCGGTGGTTGACGCGGCCCTCACCTGCACGGTGGCCTATCTCCTTGATGGCCGCCCGCACGCCACCGCAACGGCGCACTGGCGTGACGGCGACCGTCTCTACTGGCACGGCTCGGCGGCCAGCCGCTTCCTGAAGTCAGTCGTAGGAACTGAGGTGTCAGTTTCGATTCACCTGACCGACGGCATCGTCTTGGCACGAAGCGGATTCGACAGTTCGTTTAACTATCGCTCAGCAACGCTCTTCGGCACCTGCGAAGAGATCACCGGTGGTGAGAAGGCGGTGCAGCTTGATTCGTTCGTCAACAAGATCGTTCCAGGGCGCGCCGCTGAACTGCGCGCATCCACCGAGCAAGAGCTAAAGGCCACGACCCTTCTTGGCATGACGATCGCCGAAGCATCGGGAAAGATTCGTAATGGGGGTGTGGACGACAATCCAGATGATGCACAAGAAAAGATTTGGGCAGGAGTCATTGAGATCAATACGTTCTTCGGCGCGCTCCACCCAGACGAAGATACGCCAGTGATTGCAGAGCCGAGCGCAAACCTTTCAGGATTGACTGGCAAGAAGCTCTAGTCGAAGAGCGCTCAGCCCCCAGCGATCTGCTCGCCGCCGTCGATCGTGATGGTGTTGCCAGTGACCCAGTTCATGCCTGGTGCCGAAAGGGCAACAATGGCGTGGCCAACATCGTCAGCGGTGGTGAGGCGCTTCCCTGGATGCTTCTTCATCACCACGTCGATCCAGTCTTGGCTTCCTGGGATCTTGCGCAGTGCTGGGGTATCGACAACGCCTGGGCGTAGCGCGGTGACGGTTGCGCCTGGCACCAGTCGCGCAAGCTCAAGCGCGAGCTGGCGGCAGTGTGCTTCGACGGCGGCCTTTGCTGCGGAGACGGCGCCATACATCGGCACCGCCTTCGAGGCGCCCTCAGACGAGGTGGCGAAGATGCGCGTCGTGTTGCCGATCAGGCCTGCGGCGTAGAGGTCTTGAGTCCAGTAGACG
>JAEMRB010000096.1 GCA_016463555.1 Chloroflexota bacterium | reverse complement strand
TCCGACGAGCTCGCCACGCTGCAACTCCGCCAAGCGCTCACCGGCCGCTGGGTTGGCGTGGTGGTGCAGGTGGTCTTCAGCGGCATTCCGGCGCTGGTCTACTTCGCCGCCGGTTCACTCTCTGTTGCTGGCGCACCCGATGCGCCGACGATCGGTGACATCGTCGCCTTCACCACGCTGCAGAGCCGACTCTTCTTCCCGCTCGCCTCACTCCTTGGCCTACAGGTAGAGATTGGCGGAAGCCTCGCGCTCTTCGAGCGCATCTTTGCCTATCTCGATCTTGTCCCCGAGATTGTCGACGCGCCGAACGCGGTCACGCTGACCCGCTCCGGCGTTCGCGGGCAGGTCACCGTGCACGAGGTGAGCTTCCGCTACCCGGCGCCGCCAGCAGGGCAGGGTCGACAGCGACGCGACGCATTCGGCTTGAGCAACATCTCGTTCACCGCCGAGCCCGGAAGCCTCACCGCCCTCGTTGGCCCATCGGGTTCAGGAAAGAGCACGATCTTGAGTTTGATTCCGCGCTTCTGGGATGCGAGCGCAGGCGCAGTGCAACTTGATGGCGTGGATGTGCGCGGGATCAAGCTGCGGTCACTCGGCGAGATGATCGGCGTTGTGACGCAAGAGACGCACCTGCTGCATGCCAGCATTCGCGACAACCTGCTCTATGCGCGACCAGAGGCGACCGACACACAGATCCTCGCGGCGCTTGCGGGGGCATCGCTGGCGGAACGCATCAAGGAGCTGCCGCAGGGGCTCGATACCGTCGTAGGGGAGCGCGGCTACAAACTCTCCGGTGGCGAGCGTCAGCGTCTGGCCATTGCCCGCGTGCTCTTAAAAGACCCACCAATCCTCTTGCTTGACGAGGCGACCTCGGCACTCGACTCGGTCTCGGAGCGCCATGTGCAGCAGGCGCTTGAGCGCGCCATGGCGGGCCGTACAACCATCGCCGTGGCGCACCGGCTGAGCACCGTCTCGTCAGCAGATCAGATCATCGTCTTGGACCACGGCGCCATTGTGGAGCGCGGTCGACACGAGGAGTTGCGCACGAAGGGCGGCCTCTACGCGGAGCTTGCCGCGGTGCAGTTCGGGCTACACGCGTAGTTACTGGGCCCAGCGGGCGGCGATCACCAGCCGTTAGAATCCACCTATGTCTCTCACCGCAATGTTGCGCCCCGTCACTCGCCTCTGCCTCGCTCTGCTCATTGCTGCGGTCAGCCTTTCCGGCCAAGCTGCAACACCGGCGTCCGCAACGGATCCGGTGGACTGGCGCACCTGCGCGGCGCGACCCGTGCCACTTTCGCCAGCGCGCGCAGTTGACCCCACCCTTGCAAAGGCCCTCACCGCCAAAGTCGTCGCTTGGCAGAAGGCGCGTCGAACTCGCCACCCAGGCGTCTCGGTTGCCATCCGCTGGGACGACGGTCGCAGTCTCACCGCCGCCGTTGGCGTTGGCGACACCAAGAGCAGGCGCACCGTTACCCCATCCATGCCGTTCGCCATCGCGAGTACCAGCAAGGCGTTCACCGCCGCAGTTGCGCTGCTCCTTGATCACTGTGGAATCTTGCCGCTGAGCACGCTCGCATCAACGCTCGTCCCTGAGGCTCAGGTGGCGCCTTCAGCCACCATCGCGCAGCTGCTCTTGCACCGATCTGGCATGAGCGATTGGCTGACCGACAAAGACTCCAGAATGGGCTGGCTGAGCAGAAATCAGAACGCGAAGGTCACACCACTGACGGCCGTGCAGGGTCTACTCCCACCCACAACCGTTGGGAGCTTCTCGTATTCCAACTCGGGCTTCACCCTCATCACGATTGCCGCTGAGCGCGCTACAGGTGTTGCCTGGAAGACGTTGGTGCAGTCGCTGCTCCTTGATCCAATGAACATGACCGAAACAGGATGGGGGCCAAAAGTTGGCGCGGCGCGGCCGCATATTGGTGGCAAGCCGTACGGCTTCGTGAGCTGGGGGCCGAGTAAGGCGGTCGGCACCGCTCTGCGAGGGGCGGGCGACATGTTCTCGACGCCACGTGATCTTGCTCGTTTCGGCGAACTCTTCTGGGGGAACCGACTTACCGAGGGGGAGGCGACACTCGCCATGAACGGCATCGCGTATCAAACGTGGAGCTCGTGGCTCTACAACTACGGCACGCAAGTAGACCGAACCTGGCTCGGTGACCTGCGTGGCTACGGTCACAACGGTGGATTCTCTGGTGTCACAAGCTCGCTCAAGCGAATCCCTACGCTGGGAATCACCATCGCTGCGGTGGCGAACGGCTCACCCACAACGAACTTGTTCGCCGACGATCTTGTGCAAGAACTCTTCAAGATGATTGATCAGCCCGCAGTAGACGGGAGCGGCGTGCCGCGTCTGACCGCTGCCGATAGCGGCGACCCCGAGCCACCTGACGCGCCCGTCGTCCTCCCCGCCGACTACTGCGGTGATCCCACGCCGAGCAGCACCACCGACGCGCTGGCTGCACGCTGGATCGCCCTCGGCTCTTCCGCCGGCTGGGTGGGGAGCACAACAACGATGGTCGAGCTCCCCGGCGGGCGCCTCGTCGTTGGCGGCACTGGGCTCACGAAGGCGGCTGGCAAGACGGTGGCGGGGCTCGCCGTGCGCGACCCGCGGACCGGCGCGTGGCAGGCCCTTTCGACGCTGAAGACCTCCACCGGACGCGTTGCCTCGGTATACGCGCTCGCCGTCGATGCCTCTCGAAATCTCCTCTACGTCGCTGGCAACTTCAGCAGCGTGACGCGGGGGAACCGTCGTGTTGCCGTCGTCGGGATCGCTCAGTTCAATCTGAAAACGGGCATCTGGTCGAAGGTTGGCACGGGGCTCAGCGGAAAAGGAATTTCAGTCAAAACACTCTCGCTGGATGCAGTGAGCGGCAACCTGCTGATTGGGGGCCACTTTACGCGCGCGGGCGGCGTCACCTCGGCAAACATTGCAACGTGGAGCCCAGCACGAAAGCGATGGCTCGCCCTTGGCACCGGACTGAAATCTGACGTTGTCACCGCTGCACTCGCAGGCGACGGCACCGTCTATGCCGCCGGTCGGTTTGTTGATGGGCTGGTATCGACATGGAACCCGACAACAAAAGTCTGGAGCACGATTGGTGATGCTCGCCTCTTCTCGGATCTTCCGACGAGCATGGTCGTTGATTCACTCGGCCACCCGTTGATCGGGCGTGGCGTTGGCTGGTATGGCGAAGCGATCCAGAAGATTGAACCTGCAGCTCCCGGCGGCTGGATCGCGTTGGGTGGTGGCGTGAGTTACCCGCGACGCACGGCATGGGTAACGGCGATGGCCACACTCAACGACGGCACCGTTGCCGTTGGCGGCTACTTTGCAAAAGCTGGCGCACTGGATTCACCGAACCTCGCACTGTGGGACCCGATCACGCAGCGGTACACGACCATTGGTACAGGGCTTGCGATTGAGCCCGATGCCCTTGCGTC
>JAEMRB010000095.1 GCA_016463555.1 Chloroflexota bacterium | reverse complement strand
GAGGACGTCCGCGAGGTGGAGCGCGGCCTTCACGATGCGGCGGCGTTCAGCGCGCGTGACCTTCGTGCCTCCGTCTCCACCTGCACGGGTAGCAGACCGGATCTCGGCGATGACGGCGAGAACTTCCGCGGGCAGCGCGATTAGCTCAGCCGGGTCATAGGGCATGGAACCTCCGGGGGGACACGTACCCCATAGCGAGACGACGCGCCGCCTCGACACCATGCCGGGGTAGCGCGCCGCCTTTCTGGGGTAGGGTTCCCCCAGCGCCTAGTAACGCTTCGGCGTGTAGGTCTTGCCGTCGAAGGCGAGCGACTCGCCACACTTCTTCGGGTCCCGGTAGGGCGCACCCAGGGAGATGTGCACCCACGCGCTCCCCGCTGGCTTCTCGAGGATGCACTGCCCGAACTTCAGGCCGCTTTCGACCACGATCCATCGGTGCAGTTCATCCACGGTAGTCGAAGGGCACACGATATCCGCGGCCTCCCCCTTGGAGTGCTGCGACGTGGCGCTGCCTCCGACTGCCGCGTTGACGGCGGGGCCTCGGAAGCCAGAGTTCACGCGCACGGCGCCGAACTTCGCGCGGATGGCCTCAAGCATCTCCGCGACCAGCTTCAGCTTGTCGATGTAGTCGCGGGCCTCGCGACGGTTGGCGTCCTGGAGGGCGCTCTGTCCCGTGCGGGTGAGCTCCTCGAAGCTGAAGTGCTCAGTTAGCGTCATTCGAGCCCCCACTGCTGGTTTTGGTACCGAAGAAGTACGCGAACGTCATCAGGCAGATGTCCTCGATGAACGACACGATGGAGGACCGCTCGCCGTCTCGCAGGAGGAGTACGTCCGGCCCGGCGATTAGCAGATCGCACAGGTAGACGGCGACTAGGACCGATACCATCGCCGTCGCGAAGAAGGTTAGCGCCTCAACCATGCTCTTCGCGCCTGAGAAGATGCGCGTCACTAGGAGCTGGATGACCACGACGACCGTGAGGCCGAAGGAGATGGCCAGGATGGTCCCGCCCTGCGTGTCGTACAGAGACGAGAAAGCCTCGACAGTAGGCGCGTCCGTGGCGACGATCTCCTCGAGCAGTTTCGCGTCGTCGGTCACGCGCTCCAGGACATCCACACCAGAGTCGAGGTCCACTCAGCGCCCGCGTTGGATGGCGTCGACATCTGCACGCAGCGTGTTCACGTCGCGGCGCAAGCTGACCAGCTCGGAGCGGAGGGCCGCGCCCTCGCGTTCCATGCCCTCCAGGCGTCCGTCGATGCGCGCGAGGATGCTCTTCATGTCAGACAGGTCCTCCGCAGCGATAGCTGGCGCGGCCTTGGCCTCGCTTAGGTAGCCGCCCGCGATGCCCGTGCCGCCGACGGTCGCAGCGCCAATAAGAAGCAGCGTCCATACAGGCACAGAGACTAAGCGGTCACTCCACCGCGGGGGCGTAGTCTCGGGCATGGGGGCTCTCCTTAGAGGCGCACTAACCGACGAGACGGAACCTCGCGATGTCCGCGCCGTTCGCGTCCTCGAGCTCGCAGAAGTCCTCTGGCCAAACGTGCACGATGACGTGCGGAAACGCGGGCAACGTCGTCACGCCGCATGCCTCGGTGAGCCGCGCCTGCGCCGTCTCCGGGTAGGCGGCGACGTACTGCTCGATCTGTTCGGTGTAGGTCATCAGCGCACCAGGAGGACGGTTTCACTAGAGAAGGCGGTAGAGGACGAGATGCGGTAGCCGACGGTTGTGAGTCCGGCGACGAGGCCGCTCCCGAGGGTACCGTCGGGGGTCCACGTCACCTCGCGAAGTCGGCCCGCGAAGTTCGTTCCGCTCCGATTGAGGAGCATCGGCCACCGCGGCGAGCGACCCGTGCTCGTCGGGAGGACGTGGGCTATCGACGTGTTCAGAAAGTTAGGGCGGGTCAACGGCATGAACGTGGATGTGCCCGGCGAGAACATGCCGCTATGCGTGTATCCGGCAAGTCCTCCATGCACGTACCAGTTCCCCTGCGCCGCGACGGACGAGAGCATCGAGCTCGCGATGTTGTTGTTGCCGCCCGTGACGTACATCCCATAGACGCGACCGTCCGTCTCTGCATCCACCGCGTCCACTGTCTCCGGGTCGATGATCGCCCCAGCGTGACCCACGCGATGGTTGGTGCCCTGCACGGAGCAGACCAGCACGACAGTCTCTGCCGTCTCGTAGTAGCGCCAATCCGTCGGCGTGATGCCTGCCGACACGCCGCCGCTCAAGCGCCAATACCCGGACCAGCGAGAGCCCGCGCCGAAGGGGAGCGCGGCGTTGTACGTGGTAAACGCGCCGGAGCCTAGCGAGATGCCTATGTGCAGCGTGGTCGTCTGCGCGGTGTCCGGGGCCAGCATCGTGATCGCGGGCGTGGGCGCACTTGCGTACCCTGCAATCAGGACACGCTGAGCCATCGACCCGCTAGGAGGCGTCCCATAGACGGCCTCCGTCACACTTCCGTTCTGATAGCGCGCCCACGTCCAGGCGTTCCCGCTGCCCGGCGTGCGCGTGCTCCCGTCGAAGTAGGTCGTAGCCGTGAGAAGACTCCACAGAGCGTCCAACTGCGCCGCCGCGGTAACGGCAGTGGTCGTGCTCAACCCGACGTATTGGTGGCTCAGTGCGGTCAGGCTCATGTAGTAGCGATGCCCCCGATGTCGATGACGCTTAAGGCGAAGTCGCTAGAGAGGGTTTGCTGGATGACCACCGCAGCTGCGACGACAGGCACCCACTGAAGGATGCCCGCACGTCGTACCAGCATCGTCTCGTCAGCCGTCGCCTGCACGACCGTAGCGGTCCCGCCACCGTTCCACGCGGCGACGGCAGTCGAGCTCCCGGTATGCCCCGCCGAAGTCCACGCGAGCGAGCTCAGAGCCGTGTGCGCGGGCACCGGAGGCGTGCCGTGGGAGTGGTCCCCACGCGCGTAGTCGGTGGAGATCCCGACGACAGGCTGAAGGCCCGGCGTCGTACCCGACACGACCGTAGTCGCGGGCGTTCCCCCACCGCCGCCGCCGCCCGATGCCGCGACGGTCACCTCGAGGGCGCCGCCCACGGTCGCCTCGGTGATCGTGACGTTCTGCCCGGCCTTCAGCTTGCCGACGACGGCACCCGAGGACGCCTCACGGTAGAGCGGGACGAGGGCCATGTCAGGCTACCGGGGTCCAGTTGACGGCGTTGCCGTCGTCATCCTCGGTCACGATGCAGGGCAGGGTCCAGCCCTGCGTCTCGGAGAGCGCTACCCACTTCGGCGGGATGCCCGTGTAGAAGCCCGCGCACCCGTTGGCGACGGCCAGCTCGGTCGCAGTCTCGGAAGGGAAGCCCGCAGGCACGACGAGGAAGGGCATGTAGGCTCCTACGCAAAGACAATGATGTTGACGCTACCGTCGGTACCAGGATTACCCGCGCCACCCGCGTTGATTCCAGCGCCGCCGAGGCCGCCTGCCGCCGATACCGTGCCGCCGATGGAGGCGACA
>JAEMRB010000015.1 GCA_016463555.1 Chloroflexota bacterium | reverse complement strand
ACGCGCGTGCGTTGCGCTGCGCTAATGAGTGGCCCCATCTCGGTCGCCTTGTCGCTGGTCGGCCCGACCTTGATCGTCTTCACCTGCTTAATGAGTGCATCAACGAGGCGCTCGTAGATCTTCGGCCCAGCGATGATGCGGCAGGCTGCGGTGCAGTCCTGCCCCGCATTCCAGAAGCTAGCGGCACGCATCGTGCTCGCCACTAGATCCACATCGGCGTCGTCAAAGACAAGTACGGGCGCCTTGCCGCCAAGCTCGAGGTGGAGTCGCTTCACCGTTGCAGCACCAGCCGCGGCGATGCGCTTCCCCGTGGCGGTATCACCAGTCACTGAGACCATCCCTACGCCCGAATGCTGCGCAAGATACGCACCAGCCTCATCACCGGTGCCAGTGATCACGTTCAAGACGCCGGCGGGGAGGAACTCTTGTGCCAGTGCTCCGAGCATCAGCGCCGTAATTGGAGTGCGCGCCGATGGCTTCAAGACAACGGTGTTCCCCGTGACGAGCGCCGGGCCAATCTTCCAGCCGGCCATCAGCAGCGGATAGTTCCACGGCGCGATCGAGGCAACGACGCCGACCGGATCGCGGCGAATCATGCTGGTGCGGCCTGGGAGGTATTCGGCGACAGCCTTCCCCTCCATGTTGCGCCCAGCACCAGCGAAGTAGCGCAGGTTGTCGACGACCGCATCAACCTCAATGCCGACCGCGCTGATCGGCTTGCCAGCGTTCTCGGACTCAGCCTTCACGAACTTCCGCTTCGCCGACTCAAGGGCGTCGGCGAGTTTCAACAGCGCAAGGGCGCGCTCGGCGGGGGTGGTGGCGCTCCATGCTGGAAAGGCCGCCGCGGCCGCGGCCACTGCAGCATCAACATCGGCGCGACCGCTCTGTGGAACAGTGCCCAGCACCTCGCGCGTTGACGGGTCTTCGACGGAGATGCTCTTCCCCGACTTTGCCGCTACCGACTTGCCGTTGATGATCTGCTTCCACGCTCGCATCTCAACCCTCCTACAGCTCTGCCCCGGGCGGGGCTCCCCCTGAGCCTACCGCCGCTGCCCCCTTCGTGGGGTGCTCTGTTTCGCGGGCCACCCCTAGCGAAGCGCGGCGGCGCGCGCTACCCTCAAGGTATGGCACATCAATTCGTGGTCCAACTTACGCATAAGCCTGGGGCGCTCGCCGCGCTCTGCCGCGAGCTTGAGCGCCAGGGGGTCGACCTCAAGGCCATCGGTGGCGGTGGGATCGGCGAAGTCGGCCACGTCATCTTGAAGACCGCCGACGACGTCAAGACGCGCGCGGTACTAGAAGCTGGCTCCTACACATTCATTGAGAGCGAATCCGTACTCGCCGAAGTCGATGACCAGCCGGGCGGCATGCTCTCCGTGCTCGATCGTCTCGCCGCCGCTGGCGTGAACGTGTACGGGCACCTCTTCATGGGGCGATGGGGCGAGCGAGCAACCTTCGCCTTTGTTGTCGATGATCCGGCGAAGGCACGCGCTGCACTCGGGCAGGAGTACTAAGCCCGCTTAGCGACGTCCGATTCGCAGCAAGATCTCATCGACGGCAACCTGGTAGGCAAGCGTTGCAAACGGATGGTGATCAAACCCCTTCAACGTTAGGTACTCAACGTTGCCGAGGCTTGCCAACGGCTTCGTCCACTCTGGCCGAACCAGCGTATCCCCCTCGCCCTGCGTCACCAGCGTTGGCACTGGGAAGTTTCCGCCAGCCGCAACGACGGCACGTGCCGCCTTCTGCGCGCGAAAGCTCTCGTCGCCAAAACGTGTCGTTGCCTGGTATAGATGTTCAGGGGCGCCTGGATCAAGATTTTGAAGTCGCTGCCCGGGGCTGGTGTCGACACCGATCCCTGTTGGAATTCTCAGCATAGGAAGAACGCGCGACAAGATTGGCGCAACGACGCGTTTCCAGGTCGCCATACGGGCCTCAAGGGCCGGCGCAGAGATAACGAGGTAGTCGGGCTTCGTGAGCCCCGCGGCGACGGCGCCGAAGGCGATGAGGCCGCCTAGGCTATGTGAGACGACAACGACCCGCCGCCCTGTGCGCTGCAGCTCGCTCACCTGCTCCGCAAGGTCGAGGTGGAAGCGCCGAAACTCCTTCACGTAGGTTCGGGGCCCATCGGAGCGCCCATGGCCCCGCAGATCCCACGTGGTTGTGCGCCAGCCAGCAGCGGCGAAGGCGCGCGCCGCCTGGACGTAGCGGCTGGAGTTCTCCCCGAGCCCGTGCCCAAAGAGGAGCTCGCCGAGCGGCTCCCCGACCGGCTCATAGACGCGTCGGAAGAGAGTCGCCCCGTCGCTCGCCGTGAAGGGGGCCAGGCCCTCCTGCTCCATGCTCATGCGTGCGATCCTACACTTACAGGAGAGGCGCGCTGCGCCCATATCGGAGGCGGCAATGAGCAACGCAAAGAAGACGCGCACGGAGCGCGACTCGTTCGGTGAGATTGAGGTTCCAGCCGATCAGCACTGGGGCGCCCAGACGGCCCGCTCCCTGCACCTCTTCGCCATCGGCAACGACCGTATGCCCCTTGAGGTGATCCACGCCCTCGCCACCATCAAGAGCGCGGCGGCGAGCGTCAATGCCGAACTCGGACTCCTCCCCGCCGATAAGGCGAAGCTCATCGTCGAGGCTGCGCAGGTTGTCACCAGCGGTGGCGCCGACGGCGAGTTCCCCCTCTCGACTTGGCAGACGGGCTCTGGCACCCAGAGCAACATGAATGTGAACGAGGTGATCGCCTCCATCGCCAACGAGCGCGCCACCGGAACACGCGGCGGGAAAAGCCCGATTCACCCGAACGACGATGTCAACCTCTCGCAGTCATCGAATGATGCCTTCCCGAGTGCGCTCCACATCGCCGCAACGCTCGCCGTCAGCAAGACGCTGCTCCCTTCACTGCGACACCTGCACGCCACCATCAGTGCAAAAGCCTCCGCCTGGAGCGGGATCGTGAAGATTGGCCGCACCCATCTACAAGATGCCGTGCCACTCACCCTCGGCCAAGAGTTCGGCGCCCATGCTGCAGCGCTCGCGGGCGACATCGCCCGCATCGAGGCTGCGCAGAGCGAGCTCCGTGCGATCGCACTCGGTGGCACCGCAGTTGGCACTGGCCTGAACGCTCATCCTGAGTTTGCCGATCGCACCGCCAAGGCGATCGCGAAGCTGACCGGCGAACCGATCGTCAGCGCGCCAAATAAGTTCGCAGCGCTCGCAGGGCAAGAGGCAACACTCGCGGCATCCGCTGCACTGCGCACCACCGCCGCGACGCTGATGAAGCTCGCCAACGATGTGCGCTGGCTCGCCTCTGGCCCGCGTGCCGGACTTGGCGAGTTGCGCATCCCCGAGAACGAGCCGGGCTCTTCGATCATGCCGGGGAAGGTGAACCCAACCCAGGCCGAGGCGCTGACGATGGTCTGCGTGCAGATCTACGGACTCGACGCGGCGATCGCCTTCGCCGCAAGCCAGGGGAACTTCCAGCTCAACGTCTTCAAGCCGCTGATCGCGCTCGACCTGCTGGCGCAGATCCGGCTCCTTGGCGATGCGGCGCGCTCGTTTGCCGATCACTGCCTCGCCGGCACGGAGCCAGACGCGGCGCGCATCACGGAACTGCTCAACGACTCGCTGATGCTGGTGACGGCGCTCACGCCGTTGATCGGCTACGACAAGGCGGCGGAGATCGCCAAGCGCGCACACGCCAGCGGCGGAACGCTGCGCGACACGGCACTTGAACTTGGTTACGTCAGCGCCGAGCAGTTCGATGCGATCGTTCGGCCAGAGAAGATGACGGGACCGAGCCGATGAGCGGACGCCTGAAGATTGGCGTCTTGACCGGTGGCGGCGACTGCCCAGGACTGAACCCTGCGATTCGTGCGGTGGTGCACCGCGCGGCGGCCGGTGGCCATGAGGTGGTCGGCATCCTCGACGGCTGGAAGGGGCTCGCCACGGTTGGCGCCCCACTCACGCGACCACTCGATCGCGCCGTCGTGCACGGCATCCAGGCGCAGGGGGGCACGATGCTCGGCTCGAGCCGCACGAACCTGCTGAAGCGCGAGGGTGGCCTCGATGCCGCCGAGGCAAACATGCGCGCGCTCGGCCTCAACGCCCTGATCGCCATTGGTGGTGACGACACCCTCTCCGTTGCTGCCGGCCTCGCCAAGCGCGGTGCAGCGGTCAACGCGATTCCCAAGACGATGGATAACGACGTCTGGGGGACCGAGGGCTGCCTCGGCTTCGATACCGCCGCGAACATCGTCACTGAGGCGCTCGATCGGATCGCCACCACCACCGCATCACATCACCGCGTCGCCGTCGTTGAGGTGATGGGTCGCGACGCAGGTTGGGTCGCCGCATGGGGCGGGCTCGGCGGTGGCGCGCACGCGATTCTGATCCCTGAGGTGGAGTTCACCGCCGCAGCGCTCGACGAACTTGTTGCCAAGCTGAAGGCGCGCCGCGCGATCGGCGACGGGAGCTCGATCATCGTCGTCTCCGAAGGGGTGAAACTTCCAGCCGCAGGGTCAACGACAACCTCGGTACCGCTCGATGAGTTCGGTCACCCACGGCTCGACAAGGTCGCCGTTGGCGATGCGCTCGCCACGATCCTTGAAGAGCGCAGCGGGCTCGAGGTGCGCTGCACCCGCTTGGGGCACCTGCAGCGCGGTGGTGCACCGACCGCCGCCGACCGCGTACTCGGCACACGCTACGGGGTTGCCGCAGTAGAGGCGCTTGAGGCTGGTCGACTCGGCGTGATGGTCGCACTGAAGGGCGGCGCAATCGTCGAGGTACCCCTCGCTGAAGTCGGCGGCAAGAATCGCTCCATTGATCTCAGCTACCCACCACTCTTCGGGCACTTCGACTGACCGATGGCACGCCTGATTCTCGTTCGCCACGCACGCACCGCCGAGACCGGAACCAAGCTCAGCGGTCGCATCAAGGGGATCCCGCTCAGCCCAGTGGGTCGCAAAGAGGCCGCGGCGCTCGCCGAGGCGCTCAGTGCGGTGCAGATCGATAGCATCGTCTCCTCACCAATGCAGCGCTGCCTTGAGACTGCCGAAGCGGTGCGCTCAATGCGTGGCCCAAGCGTTAAGTCTCGCCCCGACATCGTGGTCGACGAGCGCCTCACGGAGGTGGAGTACGGCGACTGGTCGGGTAAGGAGCTTCGCAAGTTGATGAAGGACCCACTCTGGAGCATCGTGCAGCGCCAACCATCGGCAATGGTCTTCCCTAATGGCGAATCACTCCGCGCCGCATCGGCGCGCGCAGTTGAGGCGATCCGCGAGATTGATGCGCGATTCAGCGACGACGAGACGTGGCTCTGCGCCAGCCACGGCGACATCATCAAGGCGATTGTTGCCGACGCACTCGGCACCCCACTCGACCTCTTCCAGCGCATCGCGATCGATCCGGCCAGCATCACCGTCATTCGCTACAGCGGCGAGCGCCCAACCGTGGTGCGGGTCAACCTTTCCGCTGAGGGCGCGGCCGCGGGCCTCGCTGAGAAACCAAAAAAGCCGTCACTCCTTGGACGACTGCGCGGAGAGCGCTGATGCCGCGAAGGATCATCCGCTTCGATCCACCCGACCAGTTCATTGCTGGTGCGATTGGTGAGCCTGGGCAGCGCATCTTCCACCTACAGGCGATCGGCGGCGGCATCGCCGCAACCGTTGTCGTTGAGAAGAGCCAGATTGCCGTGCTCGCGCGCAGGATCGTTGAGATGCTGAAAGACCTAAGTGAGGGCGGCAGCGTGCAGTTGCCGAGTGCACCACTACCGCTACCACGAAAGCTGCCGGCACTCGCCGAGCCGTTCACCGCTGAGTTCCGCGTCGGCACCATTGCCCTCGCCTGGGATCCGCTGCTCACGCGCCTCATCCTCGAGTTCCGTGACGACATGAGTGTCGAAGATGCCTCCGCTCCACCGCCAATCAACGACGCACCCGAAGGCCCCGATGTCTTGCGCGTAGCACTCAGCGTTGCTTCGGCCCTCGAATTCGCCGAGAACGCCCTGCAGCTCGCCGCTGCGGGCCGACCGATCTGCCCGAACTGTGGCGTGCCGCTTGATCCGCGTGGGCACCGCTGCGCACGCAAGGCCGCCCTCCTCAACTGAGGTGACGGGCGCAGCGGCGGCACCGAACTGGCGCGGGGCGCTCCCAACCACCTCAGGCCTCGTTGAGATTGACGAGGCGCTTCGCCTCATGCGCCTCTCGCCCGAACTCAAACCGATCGGGCGCATCGCGCAGGCGAGCAACGCCAGCTTCCTCTGTGAGATCGATGGTGGGATCCAGGTGATCTACAAGCCGATCCGCGGCGAGGCGCCGCTCTGGGACTTCCCTGAGGGGAGCCTCGCGGCGCGCGAGACCGCTGCATATCTTGTGAGCGAGGCGCTCGAACTCGGCGTTGTGCCGCCCACGATCCTGCGCGACGGCCCCGCCGGCGAGGGTGCCGTGCAACTCTGGATCGACCATGTTGGGGTGCATCGCGCGGTTGATCTCGTCAACGCCTCAGACGAGGGGCTGCGTCGCCTCGCCCTCTTCGACGCGATCGTGAATAACGGCGACCGGAAGGGTGGGCACATCCTCCCCCTCCCTGACGGGCGCATCCTTGGCGTCGACCACGGCGTCACCTTCGCCGTTGAGCCGAAGCTGCGCACCGTGCTGTGGGCGTGGCGCAGCAAGGCGTTCACCGAAGAGGAGCAGCTCGTCATTGCGCGCGGCGTTCAGGGGCTGGCCGCAAACGGAGAGCTGCGCGCGCAACTCTCCCCACTCCTCGACGGAGAGGAGATTGATGAGCTAGCGGCGCGCCTCAGCGACCTCGCTGCGACCGGCTGCTTCCCAGAACCGAGCCCCGACTGGCCGCCACTCCCGTGGCCGCTCGTCTAGGGGCGGTCAGGTTACGGGAGTAGCGACTCGTCGACGATATCGCTCGCCCTCAGTCCGTCGAGCACCGTCTGCCCAGGGATTGAGCGCATGAAGCTGATTGATGTCTCCCAGCCCTCAACGCTAATTGCCCCGTAGCCGGCGCTCTCTTGTAGTGGGCCAGCCCAGACGCCGACCGTTGCCTGCATGACGGCGAGCGATTTGGCGCGGGCCTCAGGGGTCGCTGCAACCTCAGGGACAACCTCCGCTGCAGCATCAACGCCGAGCTCTGGGTCCGCCGCAATCTGTCGCATCGCCTCAAGCGTTGCGGCAATAAAGGCTCGAATCGCATCACGCTTGCTCTCAATCGTCGCTGGCGAGGAGATGATTCCAGGCCCTGCGAATGGCGCCGCAGCGGATGCGTAGAAGACCTCAACCTCAATGCCTGCCGCCTGTGCCTGCACAAGGTCGTTGTTGGCGTATCCGGTTGTTGCATCGGCGGCACCGCTAATCAGCGCCTGCGTCTGCCCAAAATCTGGGTAGAGCTCGAGCGATACATCACCAATGCTGAGCGATGCCTGGTCGAGGATGCCGAGCAGCGTCAGGTAGCCCGAACCGTATTGGCCTGGCGTGCCAACCCGCTTCCCCGCCAAGTCGGCTGGGCTCATGATGCCCGCATCGGTTCGTGCGATCACAACGTTCGGTAGAACACCGTAGATCGTTGCGAGATAGCGAACGGGAATTCCCTGTGAGACGGCGGGGATCATGCTGGTGCCGTCGGCGAGGGCCAGATCAAGTCCGCCACTCCCTACAAGGCTGATCAGGTCAGGATCGATCTGATTCTGCAGTGTCACATCGAGGCCCGCGGCGGCGTATGCGCCGCTCTGCTGCGCCAAATAGAAGGGGGCGAACTGCACTCCGGGGATGTAGCCGAGGCCAACCGTTAGCTTCACTGCCGCCGCCGAAGCGGAAGGTGATGCTGATGGTGTCGGCGATGCAGTCGACGTGCAGCCAGCCGCAACGAGTGCCAGAGAACCGAGTAGTGCAACCAAAATCCGCTTCATTACTAACCCCCCCCTACATTTGCGATCGCATCAGGCGATCTTTTTTGATAATACCCGCTCAGCAAAAAGTACGAGTCCATACGCACTCACGCCAACGATTGCGATTTGTAACAGATCGGCAAAGAGGAGTGGTGTGTCGAAGAGTGAACCGCGGGCAAGGTTGAGCAACACGCCGAGGCCTGCGGTACCACCGAGCCATTCGCCAACGATCGCCCCGACCACGGCCAGGGTTGCGGCAACGCGTGCCCCAGCAAGGATGCCGCTACGCGCCGCAGGAAGGCGTGCATAGCGAAGGCTCTGCCAGCGCGTTGCACCGAGTGAGCGCATCAGCTCAAGGGTTCCGGCATCGACATCGCGCACGGCGACCAGGGTTGAGATCGCAACAGGGAAGAGGGTGATCAGTGCGCAGACGGCGACCTTTGCCGTGAGCCCTGGCCCGAGCCAGAGCACGAGCACCGGTCCGAGGGCGAGGATCGGCGTTGACTGCGCCGCAACTAGGTAGGGGCTGACCACCCGACGGGCCGAGCCTGAAAGTCCAAGAGTGACGCCGATCAGTAGGCCGAGCGCCCCGCCGAGCAGGCCACCAACGGTCACCTCGGTCACCGTGGGCACGAGATGGCGGAGCATGGTGCCGTCAGCCCACGCCTCGGCGAATCGCACCGCGATCACAGATGGCGCAGGGAGAATGAATTGCGGAACCGCGGCGGCGCGTACGCCAAACTCCCACGCCGCAAGGAGCAGGGCGGCCACGGCGACGGGAGTGAGCTGACTCAGCCTACGCATGTGACACCGAGTCGAGTGCGGCGTAGAGGCGCGTCTGCCGCGCGGCGCCGTCAGGTGAGAGGAGCGCGGCGCGGCGCTCAGCTGCAGGCAGGCTGCGCAGACCCGGAACCTCAAGGTGAATGGCGCCGTCAGCGCCGAGCATCAGCACGCGGTCGGCAACGAGCAGCGCCTCTGCGACGTCGTGCGTCACGAGCAGCGTCGCCGCCCCTGCAACCAGCTCGGGGAGCTCGTCGTCAAGGCGGGCGCGCGTGATGGCATCGAGCGCGGCGAACGGTTCGTCAAGCAACAGGAGCGACGGCTGTCGCACCAGTGCACGCGCCAGCGCCACGCGCCCACGTTCGCCGCCCGAAATCTCAGCAGGGCTGCGGTCGAGCAGCCCGCCAGCCCCAACGCGCTTCAGCGCCGTCTCAGCGATAGTTCGCGCGCTCGGGAGCGACTCGCCAGACAGCTCCAGTGGGAGCGTCACATTGCGCAGCACCGTGCGCCATGGAAGGAGTCGTGACTCTTGAAAGACGATGCCGACCTCTGGTCGACCGGCGGCAGCCGCGCTGCCAACAAGTACGACGCGCCCAGCCGTAGGCGTGAGGAGTCCGGCCACGAGGCGCAAGAGCGTTGACTTCCCTGATCCATTGGCTCCTAAGAGCGCCACCGATTCACCCGCGGCAATCGCCAACGAGAGGCTGCGGAGCACGTGGCGCTCGCCGTACGAGTGCGAGAGCCCCTCAACTTGAAGTATCGGCATCAGCACATCATGGCGCGCGAAGCCTGCGCGCGCCGGTCAGGCTGCGGTGGCGGCGCGGGCTGCAGCGGCTCGTCGCACCGGGCGCACATAGAAGAAGAGGCCGAAGATGAGGTATGCCCCTTGCGCGAGCAGCGTTGTTAGCTCGGGAGTTGAGCTGTAGCCAACGATGGCACGCAAGAACTGGCCGATCCCCTCTTTGTGCGGCAAGACGGCAGAGATGTCGTAGATCGGCGTGACTAGGCCTGGCAGCAAGCCAACCTCAATGAACTCATGGACTCCGTATGAGAGGAGGCCCGAGGCAATCACCACGAGGGCGGCGCCAGTGAGGTTGAAGAAGGAGCTCAAGTTGAGTCGCAACCCGGCACGGAAGATCAACACGCCGATGCCGGCGGCAATCAGTAGGCCGACTACGGCACCAAGGATGACGGGGAGTCCCTCCCCCGCCGCTGCAGTCGTCTGGCCGAGCAGGAAGAGCGAAGTCTCAAACCCCTCGCGAATGACCGCGGTAAAGGCGAGGAGGCTGAGTCCCAACACCGATGTAGAGGCGACTGCGCGATCAACGCCACTGCGAAGATCGGCGCCGAGGGTGACGGCCTGCTTGCGCATCCAGAAGAGCATGTAGGTGAGGATCACCACGGCAAGGAGCGAGGTGGTACCAGCGATGATCTGCTCGGCGGTCCCCTGCAGGCTCCCGAGGGCCACGAATGCAATCGCGCCCACTGCGGCGGAGGCGAGGATGGCCGTGATGACGCCAAACCAGAGGCTGCCGAGTCGATCGGCGCGGCCGATCTTTACGAGGTAGCTCGCAATGATGCCAACGATGAGTGCCGCTTCGACCCCTTCACGAAGTCCGGTGAGTAGCCCTCCAAGGCCCCAGGCGAAGATGCTCTCCATGCGAATCCCCCTCTCACAGCTGCTGCGAACTCTTGCTGCGCACGCTCAAGAAGATGATGCCATCTAATACTGAAGCGGTCAACCGCACCTGTCTAATACGACAAGTGACCTTGTCCTGTATCGCTACCTAGCGGTCGAGAACGAAGACCGGAAGGCGATCAGGGTCGATGCCGAGCTCCTTGATCGCCGCGGCCGCCTCGGCTGGCGTGCGCTCGCCGCCACGCGCCAGGGCCACCATCGCGGCGGCCGTGATGTGCTTGGCGTCGACAGAGAAGAACTCACGGAGCGCCTCGCGGGTATCGCTCAGACCGAAGCCGTCGGTACCGAGCACCAGATACGGCACATCGATCCATGGGGCGAGAAGGTCAGGAAGCGCCGTCACCCAGTCGCTAGCGGCAACGATCGGCGCGCCGCCACTGCCGAGCTGATCCTGCATCCACGAGGTTCGCGGCGCACTCTCCGGGTGGCGTCGATTCCAGCGCTCAACAACGAGCGATTCGCGGCGCAACTCTGAATACGAGGTGGCGGACCAGATCTCGGCACGCACGCCGAACCGCTCACGCAGCAGGTCGCGCGCGGCGAGCACCTCGCCCATGATCGCGCCCGAGCCGAAGAGGCGAACGATTGGTCCGCTCGCGCTGGCATCAGCCTCGGCGAAGCGATAGAGGCCGCGATGAATCCCCTCATCGACATGCGCCCCCTCAGGTCGCGCCGGCTGCGCCTGGTTCTCGTTGTAGATCGTCAGGTAGTAGAGGATGTCTTCACGCCCGCCATGCATGCGATCCATGCCGCGGCGAATCAGTGCCGCCATCTCATAGGCGAACGACGGATCGTAGGCGGCGACATGCGGATGCAGATGCGCGATCATCTGCGAGTGGCCATCGTCGTGCTGCAGCCCCTCGCCGGCGAGTGTCGTACGACCGGCGGTGGCACCAATCAAGAAGCCGCGGCCGCGTGCATCGCCCACCTGCCAGATCTGATCGCCCACGCGCTGGAAGCCGAACATGGAGTAGAAGACATAGAACGGAATCGTCGGCACACCATGCGTGGCATAAGCCGTCGCGGCCGCCTGGAACGAGGCCATGGAGCCAGCCTCGGTGATCCCCTCTTCGAGGAGTTGACCGCTCTGCGACTCGCGATAGCTCAACAGCAACTCGGAGTCGACCGGCTCATAGCGCTGACCGAACGGCGCGTAGATACCGCTCTGCTTGAAGAGCGGATCCATGCCGAAGGTGCGCGCCTCGTCTGGAACGATCGGCACAATCTGCTGGCCAATGTGCGGGTCGCGCAACAGGTTTCGCAGCAGCTTGGCAAACGCCATGGTGGTGCTCACTGGCACGGCGCTTCCTGCGGCGAACTCGGCATCGGCCGCCGCCTCTGGCGCGCTCCAGGTCACCGGATGTACGACACGCGTTGGGAGCGGACCGCCGAGCGCGGCGCGGCGCTCATTGATGTACTTGACCTCTGGGCTGTTTGGGCCAGGGTGGTAGTACGGGGCCTCGGGGATCTTCTCGTCAGGGATCGGCAGTCCGAGTCGATCGCGGAAGGCGAAGAGTTCTGCCTCGGAGAGCTTCTTCGCCTGGTGCGTCACGTTCGTCGCCTCAACCGAAGGCCCGAGTGAGTAGCCCTTCACCGTCTTCGCCAGGATCACCGTCGGCGCGCCCTTATGCGCGACGGCTGAGGCGTAGGCGGCGTGGATCTTGCGGTAGTCGTGACCGCCGCGGCGGAGGCGCACGAGGTCATCATCAGAGAGGTGCTTCACCAGCGCGCCGAGCTCTGGCTCTGGGCCGAAGAAGTGCTCGCGGATGTAGGCGCCACCCGCAACGATGTACTTCTGGAACTCGCCATCTACGGTCGAGTCCATCTTGCGTACGAGCTGTCCGCCCGCATCGTTCGCCAAGAGCTCGTCCCACTCGCGACTCCAGATCACCTTGATCACGTTCCAGCCGGCGCCGCGGAAGAGCCCCTCGAGCTCCTGAATGATCTTGCCGTTGCCGCGCACCGGGCCGTCGAGTCGCTGCAGGTTGCAGTTCACCACCCAGGTCAGGTTGTCGAGCCCTTCGCGTGCCGCAAGGGTCAGCGCGCCAGCGGACTCCGGCTCATCCATCTCGCCATCACCCAGGAAGGCCCAGACGCGGCTCCCTGAGGTGTCGGTCAGGCTGCGGTTGTGGAGGTAGCGGTTGTAGCGCGCCTGATAGATCGAACCGATGCCGCCGAGGCCCATGGAGACGGTTGGGAACTCCCAGAAGTCCGGCAAGAGGCGTGCATGCGGGTAAGAGGGGAGGCCGCCGTGTCCGGCCGTCTCTTGGCGGAAGCGGTCGAGCTGCGGTGCGCTGATGCGCCCCTCGAGATAGGCGCGCGAATAGATGCCGGGGGCGGCATGCCCCTGATAGAAGATCTGGTCGCCCGCGCCGCCCTGCTTGCCGCGGAAGAAGTGGTTGAAACCGACCTCGTAGAGGCTCGCGGCGCTGGCGTAGGTGGCGAGATGCCCGCCGATGCCGGCGTGCGTCTTGTTTGCGCGCAGCACCATGGCGGCGGCGTTCCAGCGAATGATGTGGCGGATGCGCGTCTCCATCGCCTCGTCGCCAGGGAAGGCGGGCTCGTCACTCGTCTTGATGGTGTTGATGTACGGAGTGGTGACGAGGGTGGGGAGGTCGACGCCAAGGTCGCGCGCTCGCGAGAGGAGTCGCATCAACAGGAGCTTGGCGCGCTCGGGGCCGTGAGCAGCGATGGAGCGCTCGATCTCACCGATCAGGCGTGCCGTCTCCGTTGGGTCGGCGTCGGGGATCTGCTCAAGGAAGTCGAAGGTCTGCACGATTCCACAAGGGTAGCGCCCCGTGCGAGGATGCGGGTATGGCAAAACCGCAGCGTGCCCTTCTGATCGTCGACCTGCAGGTCGACTTCGGCGACCCCTCGGGGAGCCTCTTCGTTGCCGGTGCCCCCGCCGCCCTCCCCCACGTGCTGCGCCTCGTTGAGCGCGCCCGGGCCCACGGCGAACTCGTCGTGTGGAGCCAGGACTGGCACCCTGAGAGCACACCGCACTTCTCCCCACAGGGCGGCACCTGGCCGGTGCACTGCGTCGCGGGGAGCCCAGGGGCGGAACTCCTCCCCGAGGCGGTCTTGGCGCAACGGCCCGGCGATGTGGTGATTCGCAAAGGGGTCGCTGGCGAGGATGGCTACAGCGCCTTCTCGCTGCGTAATCCGATCACCGGTGAGGTCCGCTCCACCGAACTTGCGGCGCTCCTCCACAGCTCTGGTGTGACGCTCGTCACGGTCTGTGGCCTTGCGACCGATTGGTGCGTCAAGGCAACCGCACTCGATGCGCTGACCGCGGGGTTCACCGTTGAGGTAGCCGTCGCCGCAACCGCCGGCGTCGAACTGCGCGACGGCGACACCGCCGCAGCACTGCAAGAGATTGAGTCGGCGGGCGGAGTGCTCTGCTA
>JAEMRB010000014.1 GCA_016463555.1 Chloroflexota bacterium | reverse complement strand
CCGGCGGAGTGCAGCGCGTTGAAGGTGTGGAAGAACTCTTCCTGCGTGCGCTCCTTATCGGCGAGGAATTGAATGTCATCAATGAGCAGCACATCGATCTTGCGGAAGCGCGAACGGAATGCCTCTGCGCCACCCTGCTGAATGCTGGTGATGAACTCATTCGTGAACGCTTCGCCTGTGATGTAGAGCACCTGGCGCTTCGGCGAGCGCTCAGCAACAGCGTTGCCAATGGCGTGCAACAGGTGTGTCTTGCCGAGGCCGGTGCCGCCGTACAAGAAGAGCGGATTGTATGCGCCACCAGGTCGCTCGGATACAGAGAGCGATGCTGCATGTGCGAGACGATTTGCCGCGCCAACAACATACGTCGCGAATGTGTAGCGAGGATTCAAGTTCGTTGCACGCGTTGGCACATCACGATCAATGATGCGCACGCTCTCTTGTGGCGCGGTGACGCGCGGTGCCGTGTCGGCAGAGGCGACACCCTTCCCCTTCGCAGCGAGTGCGCCGTGTGCGTCGAGCTCAGCATCGCTCACCACTTCTACGGAGAGCGTGACGCTATAGCCAACAACCTTCGCCAACGTTTGTGCGATCAGGGAGCGATAGCGCTCATCAACCCAATCTTTTGCGAACCCGGACTGGACGCCGACAACGAAGGTGGCAGTCGACTCGTCGACACGAAGAAGTGCGGTGCGGCGGAACCAGGTCTCGAAGGTGGCCTGCGAAAGGCTGATCTCCAGCTCTCCGAGGACCGCGCGCCAGACCTGTCGTTGATCCATTCCGCAGCGCCCCCCTTTGTCCTGTTGGTGTACGCCACCAACATCGCGGCAGAAGGGCGAGTCGCCGAGGAGTCGGCGGTACCACCCTGGTGCAAGATTGAGTCTGTGCTGACCGGCTTACGCCAGCCCCTCCCACAGCCCCGCGAGAGAGACCAACCGACGGTGTGATGTCGGTCAGGCCCTTTGTGGGGAGGCGGAGAATAGCACCCACGGCGCTTCCTGCAACCCCAGGCGCACCCCGATTTTGGATACCCCCTAGGGGTATCTGGCTAAATCCCCGTTACAGGGGCAGCAATTGACACCGCCGCCTGCGAGGAACGATACTTCCCCTCTCAGAACCGCCCTCCTCGCGGCCTGAGTGAAAACTAGGAAGAACCCCTTGGGGGCCACCGCCGACGAAGGCAACCGTGGCACTTGAGACCACCGGATCGGAGCGATACCAATGAAGCGAACGTATCAGCCGAAGAAGCGCCAGCGGTTCCGCGAGCACGGATTCCGTAAGCGCATGTCGACAACGTCCGGCCGCCGGGTTCTTGCCCGACGCCGCGCACGTGGTCGCAAGCGCCTCACCGTCTGATCAAGGCGGCGCGTACGCGCCCCAGGAGCATCGACATGTTGCGCACCCCCTCTGACTTCGCCGCGCTAAGCGCCGCACCCGGCGTTACCACGCCGCTGCTCGGCGTTCGCCATCGCACCGTCGCCGTCACAGAGGGCACCGCGTCACTCCGACTCGGCATCGCAACGAGCCGCAAGGTAGGGAACGCCGTGGTGCGCAATCGCATCCGACGCCGACTGAAGAGCATCGCGCGCGAGCTTGCGCCACAGGTGCGCCCTGGCGCAGAGATCCTGATCGGCGTTCGCACTGCAGCCAGCACCGCTTCAAGCGCAGAGCTGCGCGCCGCGCTCACCGAGTGCCTGCGCCGCGCCCGACTCGTTGAGGTCTCTGCATGACCGCGCTGCGACGTGTTGCCAATCTTCCAGCGGTTGCTGGAACGCTGTTGATCAAGGGATACCGCGTGTTGTTCTTTTGGCTCCCGTCGAGCTGCCGCTTCGAGCCGAGCTGCTCGCGCTATACAGAGGAGGCGATCTTGAAGTACGGACTGCTTAAAGGTTCATGGATGGGAGCCAGGCGCATCGCGCGCTGCTCGCCACTCAGCGCTGGCGGATTGGATCCGGTCCGATGAGCCGCCACACGTTGAAGGTCTTCGCACTGCTCGGCCTCGCACTGCTCCTTGTTGCCGCATGTGGCGCTGACGGCGCAACGGTGAGCGTTAGCCCAACCCCGTTCCCACCGCTCGTTCCTGCTACACCAGGTGCGGATCCGTTTAGCCTGCTCGCCTGGCTCTTCACGCCAGTCTTCCAGGCGCTCTTCGTAGGGCTCGTGCTGCTCGATCGACTCACTGGCGACATTGGCATCTCAATCCTGATCTTGACGCTGATCATTCGCATCATCCTGATCTCGCCATACCGCAAGCAGCTGGTCTCACAGAAGCGCACCCAGCTCCTTGCACCAGAGGTGGCCGAGATTCAGCGACGCTATAAGGGCGACAAGGTCAAGATTCAACAGGCGCAGATGGAACTCTACAAGTCGCGTGGCGTCAGCCCGTTCGGCGGCTGCCTCCCAACACTGCTGCAGTTCATCGTGTTGATCCCGATGTACACCGTGATTTCCAACGGCCTCACGACCCCAAACCCTACGGCCATGTTGAGTGTCTTCGGATTCAACGTTGGTGACGCAGTTGGCCTGGTGTGCGCAAACGGTCTCGGCACGGCGACCTACGACAACATGAAGCCATGCATCGAAGCAACGGTGCCGTGGCTCGGCGGGCTCAATGCATCGCTGCCGTCAGTCATCGACGTCGCCGGGTTCGGCGTCTCAATTCTCGCAGTCATCAGCGCACTTCTCCAGGTCATTCAAACGCGCATGGTGATCAATCCAAATGCGTCGAAGAACGATCCAATGTCAGGTGCCCAGGGTCAGACCATGGTGCTCCTGCCACTCATTTCGGTACTGTACGGCGGGATTCTTCCCGCCGGCCTGTTCATTTACTGGATCTCGTCCACGCTGTTCTCGATCGGGCAGCAGTACTTGATCCTCGGCTACGGTGGGCTCTTCCCGCTCTTCGGCTGGACGCCCGCCTTTGCCGTTAACCATGCCCCGCGTTTCCCAGTGGCGATGCCGGAATTGATTCCGGATGCTGCTGGGGAAGTTGTGGCACCACACGAGCGAACGGAGCTTGACCGCGCCGCATCAGCGGCCGCCACGATCCGTTCGGCGAAGAAGCGCGACCGACATGGTCGACGAGGGAGTAAGTAATGGCGAACGAGAGCGCATATCAGGAGTTCACCGGGAAGAGCGTTGAAGAGGCACTGAAGGGTGCCTGCGAGGCGTTCAAGGTTGGCATCGGCGATCTCGACTTCGAGATCATTGCCCCAGGGTCGCGCGGCGTGCTCGGTATGGGCGCTGAGCCTGCCCGCATCGTCGCTGCGCCAATCAGCGCACTCGGCGGCGCCGCCCCGAAGCGTGCCGGCGAGTCAAGCCGCCCAGCACCAGCACCAGCGCCGGTTCGCGAAGAGCGTGCGCCGCGCCCAGCGCCACGCAGTGATGCACCCGTAGAGCGAGCCGCTGCACCGCAAGCTGCAGCACGCCCAGCGCCACGCGGCGACCGTGCCCCACGACCTGAGCGTGCACCGCGCCCCGAGCGCGCGCCACGTGAGGATCGCGAGCCACGAGAGCGACGCGAGCGCAGCGAGACGACGCCAGAGATGATCAGCGGCGGCAAGGAGATCCTTGAGACGCTGGTGAAGCACCTCGGCTTCGAGGCCGAAGTGCGCACCACTGGAACTGGTGCTGACACCGTGTTGAACGTTGCCGGCACCTCACCAGAGGCGGTCGATGAGTTGAACAACTTGATCGGCGGCCGCGGTGAGCGACTGCAGGCGATCCAGCACCTGGTCAACCTGATGCTCAGCCGCAAGATGGGCGAGTGGGCGCGTGTCACCGTAGACATCGAAGAGTATCGAGGTCGACGTGAGGCACAGCTCCGCGCACTTGCACGCAAGGCGGCAGACCGCGTCAAGGAGACCGGTCGCGCTGTTCAGCTTGAGCCAATGACGGCGCTGGAGCGCCGCTGGATTCACGTTGAGCTTCAGGAGATGGACGGCATTGCGACCGAGTCGGCGGGCGAAGAGCCAGAGCGCCGCGTCGTCGTTATTCCAGCCTAACCTCCAAACAGAGCGGAATGCCACCAAAGGATCCAAGACGGGAGGCGCACTTCCCTGCAATTGAGAAGCGCTACGGCGAACCGATGAAACACTGGTTCACCGTGATGCAGAGCATTGCAGGGGAGCGCTACCCGGAACAGATCGCACACCTGCGAGAGAACTACGGATTCTCGCAGGCGCATGCAAATGCGCTGGTGCTCTTCTCCCGCGGCTCAACATCATCACAGCGGCATGCAACGCCGACCGCCTATTTCAAAACCATTGAAGCGCAGCAGGCCCGCACGATGCGCGCGATCTTCAAAGTGGTGCGCGCAAAGTATCCAGAGCTTGAGTTCGTGATCGCCTACAACCAGCCAATGCTGCGCAAGGGAACCGAGTATGTGCTCGGCGCATCAGCACTTAAGAGGTACCTCTTAATCAATCCGTTTAGCAAGGCGGTCATCGATGCCTTCACCCCGAAGATGAAGGGGCTCCGTGTGCTGAAGCACTCGATCACGATCCCCAACGACTGGGAGATTGACGAGAAGCTGCTGCTGGCGATGGCGAAGGCGCGCATCGCGGAGATCGCATAGCGCGCGCCGACGGCGCGACGGGTGAGATTTGGTGGAGATGGAGGAGAGTCGAACTCCTCGTCCGAAAAGCCTTCCTTGAGACCACTACGAGCGTGTCCTGCGGTTTAGTCTGAGTTGAGGCGCTCCCACAGGCCGGATCGACCCTCAACCGAGATACATCTCCCTAAATCGGGCTTACTTGATGACTATGCGTCGCTCGTCATCACTGCAGCTTCGCTTTATGACGCTTCCACGACCCGCGAAGCGGGGGCCGCTTCCACGCTCACCTTACTGCCTTAGGCAGCGAGGGCGAGAGCAGGCTGGCGATTGCCAGTTACTTCTTTTTGCTACCGGTTTAACGAGGCCTGATAGCAACCTCGACTCGCGTTCCCAAGGTGCGGATCTCCGTCGAAACCACGCATCCCCAAGGGGGGGATGATACCGCGCGTGCGACGCGATTGCTAGTGCGAGCGAACCTACTCGCCGCGCTTCCAGTCGCTGAGCTGGCGCTCCGCCTCGCGACGCCCCTCGCGATCGGCGATAGCGGCACGCTTATCGAAGGCCTTCTTCCCGCGCCCGAGGCCAATCTCCACCTTGCAACGCCCGCGCGAAAGGTAGAGGCGCAGCGGAATCAGTGTGAGCCCCTTGGTCTTCACCTTCGTGCCGATGGCAATGATCTCGGACTTGTGGAGCAAGAGGCGCCGCACCCGTTTCGGCTCGTGGTTCTGGCTGGCAGCACCGGGCCACTCGGCAATGTGCATGCCGATCAGGCGGCCCTCGCCCGCCTCGAGGCGCACGTAGGCATCGCCGATATCGGCCTTGCCAGCGCGAATCGACTTGATCTCGGTCCCCGAGAGAACGACCCCCGCCTCATAGCGCTCGATGATCTCGTACTCATACGAGGCCTTGCGGTTCGAGGCGAGCGTGGTCCCCGAGGGGGGCGCCTTCGGCTTTGGGGCAGGGGAGGGCGCCGTCTTTACTGGAGCCTTAGCCATAGCGTTACCTCCTCTCGAGCTGCGTTGCCACCCGTGGGCGCCCCTGTAGGGTACGCGCCAACCGTGGGCGGGTGTAAGGCGGGGTGACTAACGGCGGAGACGAGAGAGCCCCGGCCCGAAGGCCAGGGCTCTGCTCAGTTTTTACCGCTCTCGCGGGTCAACTATGCGCTGACCTCGTGAGAGGCGGCGGTACAACTGTCATTTGACACTGCACACCACCTCCTTTCGTCTGTGGCGAAGGATACGCCTCCGCAGGGGCGGGCGCAAGTACTGCGCAGCACGAGTGCTACTTAAAGGCGGCCAGCGCAGCGTCCAGCACCGGGTCGGCGTCTGAGCCCTCAGGGGCCGAGGGGACCGCAATGTCTGGCGTGAGGCCGACCTTGTGGATCCAGCGCCCGTTTGGCGTCAGCCACTTGGCGATCGTGAGCTTTAAACCAGATCCATCACTGAGGTCAATGAACGTTTGCACAACCCCCTTACCGAAACTGGTCTCGCCGATCAGGATTGCCCGCCCGCGATCCTGCAGCGCACCAGCAAGAATCTCGCTTGCCGATGCGCTCCCGCTGTTGATCAACACGACAAGCTGAATAGAGGCATCAGTAGCGATCCCGCCCGCCTGCGCCGAGGTGCTGGACTGCTCACCCTTGCTGTTCTCTTCGATATAGACCACACCGTCGGCAATGAATTCGCTGGCGATCGTGAGTGCGGTGGAGAGATAGCCGCCCGGATCATCACGAAGGTCGAGAACGATCTTGTCGCCGCCCTCGTCAATAATCTTCTGCAGCGCCACACGGAACTGGTCGGCGGCAATGTCGGTGAACTCGTTGAGCGCAATGTAATCAACGCGATCTCCAGCGGCCGTCTGTAGCTGCTCCGTTGCTACCGCCGGGAGTTCAATCTTGGCGCGAACGATCGAAACGTCGCGCGGCGCAGTGGCGCCGGTGAGAACGGTAATGACAACAGTCGTGCCCTCAGCGCCACGCACCTTGAGCACCGCCTGATCAACAGAGAGCCCCGTCAGCGCATCACCATCAACGGCGAGGAACTTGTCGCCACCACGGATTCCTGCGGCACGCGCCGGGGCGCCTTCAATCGTTGAAGCAACAGTAAGGAGGCAATCACTACTGATCGCGGTGCAGAGCTCACCCGCCGATGTGCGCAGGTCAATCACGGCGCCGATGCCGGTGAAGCTCCCCGAGAGCCCCTCCTTCATTGAGGCCATCTCTTCGGCGGTGAGGTATTGGGAGTACGGATCATCGAGCGAGTCAACGAGCCCCTTGATCGCACCGTTGATGAGATCTTCGTCAGTCTCCGTACCAACGTGTTGCTCTTGAATAAGGGTGAGCACCTCGTTGAAGCGTGCAAGATCAAGGGTGCCGTTCTGCTGTGGAGTGTTGTCGCTGGAGCGCAGCCCAGCGCTATAGGCGGCAACGGCAATGATGACGGCGAGAAGAAGGCGACCGGCTCGCGTGAAGAGTGGCGTTCCGTTCGGTGTCAAGCTCATGGCGGCGCTCCTTCTCTATGCGTGGCGACTAGTTCAGTCGCCCTCGAAGAGAGAGTAGCGCGCCGAGCGCTCCAAGGCCGAGCCCAGCGGCGATCACCGAGAGCGACACCTGCCCGGCAAGGATCGCCGAGGTTTGCACAGGAAGGACGCGGAAGAGGTTGAGCATGACGGCGCCAATGCTGGCACTCAGAATGCCGAAGATGAAGAGCGTGATCAGCGCTCCGGCAGCACCGATCGCGAGCCCCTCGAGAATGAATGGGAGGCGCACCCAGGTGGCGCTCGCGCCAACGATGCGCATGATGGCGATCTCGTCGCTTCGCGCCAGGATGGCGAGTCGGATGGCGTTGACCACCACGGCGAGTACCGCGAGCGAGAAGCCGATCACAATGATCAGCCCAACAATGCGCAGCGCGCCAGTAATGGCGACCAAGCTCTCCGCAAGTGCGCGACCGTCGATAATGCGGCTGATGGAGGCTGCGTCCGGAATTGCGGCGAGGCCGTCGGCAACCCGCCCCGTGTCTGCAGGGTTATCTAGGGCGATCTCGTAGCTGGCGGGGAGCGGGTTCACGCCGAGGTTCCCCGTGAGGTCGGGCTCGCCGCGCTCCTTTAGGCGCACCTTAAAGGCGGCCAGCGCATCGTCCGCACTCACATACGTGGCCCCCTTCACCCCGTCTATCCCCTCAATCTGCACCTGAATTGAGCGAGCCTCGCTCTCGGTGACGGAGTTCTTGAGATAGGCGATGACCTCGACCTTTGAGTCGGCATATGAGAGCGCTGCGTCGAGGCCCGCTCGAATAACGAGCACAGAGGCGAGGACCATCAGCATCAGCGTCATCGTCGTAGTGGCGGCGATCGTTGCGAGGCGATTGCGAGAGAGCCCATTTGCCGCCGCGGAAAAACTTAGCCGAATGAGGCGGCCGCGATTTGATTGGCTCTCTCGCTGCAGGCTCATCAGCCGACCCGGTGGTACGTCGCGTTTGCTTCATCGCGAATGAGGCGGCCACCCTCGAGGCCGATCACACGACGGCGCAGCGTGGTGACGATGTCAGAGTCGTGCGTCGCTACCAGCACGGTGACGCCAAGTCGATTGATGTCCATCAGGAGCTCCATGATCTCCCAGCTGATGAGCGGATCAAGGTTGCCTGTCGGCTCGTCGGCGATGAGCAGCTCCGGCTCACCAACAATTGCGCGTGCAATTGCGGTGCGCTGCTGCTCGCCACCGGAGAGCTCAGAGGGATAACGATCGGCGAGACGCGCCAGGCCAACGATGCGCAGCGCGCGATCCGTTGCAGTGGTAACGAGGTCTGGCGCCGTCCCCGTTACCTCAAGGGCGAAGGCAACGTTCTCGCGAACGGTTCGTCGCGGCAAGAGGCGGAAGTCCTGAAAGATTACGCCGACGCGACGGCGAAGCTTCGGCACATCACCCCCAGAGATGCGATGAACCGGAAAGCCTGCGACGTACACCTCGCCCGCCGTTGGGAGCACGTCGCGAACGAGGAGTCCGATAAGGGTGGACTTCCCTGCACCCGATGGCCCAACAAGGAAGGCGAACTCTCCGCGCTGAATCGTGAGGCTTACATCACCGAGGGCGATGTGGCCACTCGGGTAGGTCACGGAGATACCTTGCAGGTCAACGACTGCACCCTCGGTTGCACCAAGTTCTACTGCGTTGCTCATCGGTTGATCCTACTCCTCATCCATGCTGCCGCCAGCGAGCGGTGCCCCAGTGGAGACGCGCTCGAGTTCAGCAAGAATAAGCGCATCAAAGTCGCCATCAAGAACACCAACGGTGTCTGAGGTCTGGTGGCCAGTGCGGTGGTCCTTCACCATCTGGTATGGGTGCAGAACGTAACTGCGAATCTGGTTCCCCCAGCCGGCGGAGATCGTTTCGCCACGCACACGTGCAAGCTCATCTTCGCGCGCACGAATCTTTAGTTCAATCAGTTTGCCGCGCAACATGCGCTCGGCTGTTTCGCGGTTCTGCATCTGTGAACGCTGGTTCTGACTGGAGACGACAGAGTTTGTTGGAAGGTGGGTGAGGCGCACTGCGGACTCTGTCTTGTTCACATGCTGGCCACCAGCGCCACTAGAGCGATACGTATCAACGCGAATCTCATCCCAGTTGAGCGTTACCTCGGCATCGTCTTCTACCTCGGGAATCACTTCAAACATTGCAAAGGTTGTCTGTCGGCGCTTCTGCCCATCGAATGGCGAGATGCGCACAAGGCGGTGCACGCCGCGCTCGGCGCGGAGCCATCCGAACGCATTGCGACCACGGATCTCCAAAACAACGCTGCGATAGCCAGCGCCTTCACCATCGGTGGAGTCCACGATCTCCGTTGCGAAGCTATGTCGTTCCGCCCAACGCATGTAGGCGCGCAGCAGAATGGCGGTCCAATCACACGCCTCGGTGCCACCGGCGCCGGCCTGAAGGGTGACGATGGCGTCGGCGTCGGCATACTCGCCACTAAAGAGGAGTGAGGTGCGCGCCTTCTCGAAGTCGCCCTCAAGGAGCGCCGCCTTCGTTGACACCTCGTCTTGCAGCCCCTGGTCGGCCTCTGATTCGGCCAGCTCGAAGAGCTCGCCGAGGTCGCGCGCGGCGGTGGTGAGCTCCCTCCAGAGGGTGAGCTCTTCGCGCAGCCCCTCCGCCTCGCGGGCGAGCCGTCGAGCGACCCGCTGGTCATCCCAGAAGCCGGGGGCGAGCATCGCCGCCTCGATCTCGGCTAGGCGGGCAGCCTTTGTTACAGGGTCAAAGACGCCCCGAGGTTGCCTCGATGCGGCCGAGGAGGTCTCGCAGGGAGGCGGCGTCGACGCTCACCCTGCACCCTCACCCAGCCGAATCGCGGCATCCACGGGGGACTTGCTGCTCACGCTATGCGCCATGGCACTTCTTATACTTCTTCCCGGAGCCGCAGGGGCACGGGTCGTTTCGACCGACAGTGGCGGCAGCCACAACAGGCGCCTTTGGCGCTGGGGCCGACGTGGTGCTCGCTGCGCTGGTGGCGACGATCTTGGGGCGCGGCGCCTCCTGCTGCACCACGCTGACGCGCAAGATCGATCGGCCGATGCTGACGCGGATAAGCCCCTGAAATTCGTCGTAGAGCTTGAACGCCTCCCTCTTAAAGGCATTCAGCGGATCCTCTTGTGCATAGCCGCGCAGCCCGATGCCGCGACGCAGATCATCGACCTCAGTGAGGTGCTCTACCCAGAGCTGGTCGATGCTGCGCAAGATCACGGCGCGCAAGACGCGCGGCCAAATCTCTGGGCCGAACTCCTCCGCCTTCTTGTTCAGCGCCGCAAGTGCGGCAACCTCAATCGCATCAATCAGGATCGCATCTTCAACGATGTTCTCAAGGTTCTCTGGCGGCACAATGCCGGCGCGTTTTAAATCGCCCTTCAGCGCTTCAAGGCTCCAATCACCTGGAAGGCCTGGAGGGCAGTGCGTCATTACGATAGAGCGCGCCTCTGCGCGGAGTGAATCCTCGACGGTTAGGTTGAGATCGTCGCCATGCAACACGCGATCGCGTTCGCCGTAGACGGTCGCGCGCTGCTTGTTGATCACGTCGTCAAACTCAACAACGCGCTTACGAATGTCGAAGTTGTACCCCTCAACGCGCGTCTGTGCACCCTCAATGGTGCGACTGACCATGGACGACTCAAGCGCCTGTGTCTCATCGAAGCCGAGGCGATCCATCAGGCCGATCACGCGCTCACCAGCGAAGCGCTTCATCAGGTCATCTTCGAGCGAGAGGTAGAAGCGCGATGAGCCCGGGTCGCCTTGGCGGCCGGCGCGCCCACGGAGCTGGTTATCGATACGGCGCGACTCATGTCGCTCGGTGCCAAGAATGCGGAGGCCTCCTGCAGCGAGGACGATTTCGCGATCGGCTACACAGGAGCGCTCCGCTTCGGCGAGCGCCTCTGCATACGTAGCGGCGTCAACCTCGGCAGGATTCAGTCCGCGCAGGCGCAACGCTTCTGATGCAAGCCCAGCAGGATTACCGCCGAGCACGATGTCGGTACCGCGGCCAGCCATGTTGGTGGCGATCGTCACCGCACCGCTGCGTCCCGCCTGTGCAACGACGGGCGCCTCGCGCTCGTGCTGCTTCGCATTCAAGACGTTGTGGGTAATCCCTTCACGCTTCAGCAGTGCGGCAAGGTGCTCGGAGCGCTCAACGGAGGTGGTGCCAACAAGCACCGGCTGGCCAGCGGCTCGTCGCTCCTTGATGTGCTCCACGATGGCGCCATCTTTGGCGCGCTCTGTGCGGTAGACAAGATCGGACTGATCGTCGCGCACCATCGGTTGATGCGTTGGAATCGCGGTGACCTCAAGGCTGTAGATCTTGCTGAACTCCTCCGCCTCGGTCATTGCGGTGCCGGTCATACCAGCGAGCTTGCCGTAGAGACGGAAGTAGTTCTGGAAGGTGATCGTTGCAAGCGTTACCGACTCGCGCTGAACGTGCAGTCCCTCCTTCGCCTCGATTGCCTGATGGAGTCCTTCAGACCAGCGTCGCCCTGGCATCTTTCGCCCGGTGAATTCGTCGACGATGACAATCTCGCCGCCCTCAACGATGTAGTCGCGATCACGCTTAAAGAGTGCATGTGCGCGAAGCGCTGACTCAAAGTGGCGCGCCATAAGTGGATCACCGCTGTAGAGGTTCTCGATGCCGAGCATCTGCTCGACGCGAGCGACGCCATCCTCTGTTGGCGAAACGGCCTTCTCCTTCTCGTCAAGGAAGTAGTCGCCGCCACCCTCGGCGCCAGCGTCGCGTGCGCGCAGGCGCGGCACAAGCTTCGAGAACGTTGCGTAGAGATCCTGCGACTCTGCCGCCTGGCCGCTGATGATGAGCGGCGTTCGTGCCTCGTCGATCAAGATGTTGTCGACCTCGTCGACGATGGCGAAGGCGTGGCCGCGCTGTACGCGCTGCTCAAGTTCGGTGACCATGTTGTCGCGCAGGTAGTCGAATCCGAACTCATTATTCGTGCCGTAAGTCACGTCAGCGGCATACGCCTCGCGTCGGGTGACGGGGCGCAGCTTGGCGGTCTGCTCGTCACTGCTGTGATATTCGGGATCAAACAGATACGAGCTATCGTGGGCGATGACGCCGATGCTGAGACCCATGAAGGCGAAGATTGGGCCCATCCAGCGTGCGTCGCGACGGGCGAGGTAGTCGTTCACGGTCACCACGTGTACGCCACGGCCACCAACGGCGTTGACGCTGGCACCGAGCGGACCAACGAGCGTCTTCCCCTCGCCGGTGCGCATCTCGGCGATCTTCCCTTGGTGCAGCACGATCGCGCCGAGGATCTGCTCGTCGTACGGGCGCATCCCCGTGGTGCGGCGCGACGCTTCGCGCGCCGCTGCGAGAATCTCTGGCAGCTCGTTGCTGAGCGCCGTCTTTAGCGCCTCGCCCTCAAGGGTGCGCAGCACGGCAGAGATGGTGTCAATGCGCGATCGGATCTCACCATCGCTTGCCGCCTCCATCTCGTCGGCCCGCGAGTTGACCGCGTCAAGGATCGGCTTGAGGCGACCGAGCTCGCGGTCGTTTGAATCTACAAGTCGGGAGAGAAAGCCAAAGACCATCGCAGGGAGAGGCCTAGCGCCAGAATCCGGCGGAGTACCCGATCACCAGGATGCCGAAGGTAAGCGCGGCGAGCACAACCCAGAAAAGGGCGCTTGCCGGCCTGCTGGTCGGATTCATTTCAGGATTCCTCATTGGTGCGGCGCTCCATCGCGGGCTACGCAGCGATGCGCGCCAGTCCACGTTCTTCTCGGGAGCGCGCGCAACAATCGCACCACGCTCGTCTGGGCGATGCAGCTTGAGGGTCATCGTCGCCGCGTTCGCTTCTCGCTCGTCGGAACGGCTGAGACTGGTCCCGTCTGGTGCTCATCCCAGAAGAGCATCTCCTCGGCGGTGGCCGACTCTTTACCGAAGAGGGCGCCAACCGACTCACCGAGGTGAATGCGCCGGATGGCCTCACCGAAGAGTGGCGCAGAGGAGAGTCGCTTGATCTTCGTGCTCTTTGCCCCGATCGGCATTGGGATGGAGTCGGTCACCACCACCTCGAGCACGTTGCAGTTTTCGATGCGCTCAATTGCCGGACCAGAGAAGACACCGTGTGTTGCACATGCGGTTACCTCAATCGCGCCGGCCTTCTCAATCGCACGGACAATTTCAGTAAGCGTTCCAGCGGTGTCAATTTCGTCGTCGACGATGACGACGCGCTTCCCCTTCACGTCACCGATGACGTTCACTACCTCGGCCTGGTCGTTGTTCCCTTCGCGTCGCTTCTCAACGATCGCGAGTGGTGCGTTGAGGAGTTCGGCGAAGGTACGCGCGCGCTTTGCAAAGCCAAGGTCGGTCACGACGACGAGGTTCTCGGTGCCGCGCCGGCGCATGTAGTTGGAGAGGAGATGCACTGCGGTGAGCTCGTCGACAGGAACGTTGAAGAACCCCTGCAGCTGGCCCTGGTGCAGGTCGAGGGTGAGGATGCGGTTTGCGCCAGCAACTTGCAGCATGTCGGCGACAAGTCGTGCCGTGATCGGCACGCGCGGCTGATCTTTCTTGTCGGAGCGACCGTAGCCGTAGTACGGGATGACGGCGGTGATGCGGCCGGCCGAGGCGCGCTTGAACGCGTCGATCATGATCAGCAGCTCCATGATGGAGGTGCTCACCGGGCGCGATGTGGGCTGCACGATGAAGACATCTTTCTCGCGAGCGTTGTCGAGAATCTTGACGAAGATGTTCTCATTGGCGAAGGCGAAGACCTCTGCCTTGCCGATCTGGCGTCCGAGGTAGCGTGCGATCTTTGCCGCAAGTTCGGGGTTGGCGTTCCCCGTGTAGACGTCGATTGAATCTGCCCTCATCGCCGTCCTCCGCTCTCTGGACGGGTCACTCTTAGCGACCCGTACGCTTCTTCGGGGCTGGCTTCCCCTTTGCGACCGGCTTTGACTTCGCTGCTGGCTTCCCCTTTGCGA
>JAEMRB010000013.1 GCA_016463555.1 Chloroflexota bacterium | reverse complement strand
ATGGGGGAGACCCGCACATTGGCGGCGCGAGCGACCTGGAGCCAGCCGCAGAGCGTGGCGCTAAAGGGGGCACTCTGGATGGTTCTGCGCTCTTTGCGATCAGCGAGACGCTCCGCGTGGTCGAGCGCATCTCGAGTGATCTCGCCGGGTCAGGTCCAACGCTCAGTGCGCTCGGCGCCGCACTAGCCCCGCTGCGACCGCTTCGCAGCTCGATTGAGCGCGCGATCGCCCCCGACGGATCGATTCTGGATGCAGCATCGCCACTTCTTGGTGGGCTACGCGCACTCCATCGCACAAGCCTTGAGCGACTCCGCACCCGTCTTGAGACGCTGGCCCACGCAAAGAATTACAGCCCCTACCTGCAAGAGCCGATTGTCACAGTACGCAACGGCCGCTACGTGCTACCAGTGCGCTCGGAGTGGAAGTCTCGCGTGCCAGGGATCGTGCACGACGCGAGTGCCACCGGCCAAACGGTGTGGATCGAGCCGCTAGAGGTTGTTGAGCTCGGAAACGCCGTCCGAGAGTCTGAGGCGGCGGTCGCCACCGAAGAGGCGCGGATCCTCGGAGCGCTCTCTGCACTCGTTGGTGCAGATGCGGCGGCGCTCCGTTCCAACGGTGAAGGCCTTGCGCTCTTCGATCTGGCGCGCGCAGTTGCCGACGTTGGGCGTGATCGCAACTGGCTCTATGCCGACGATGCGCCGGATGGCGATCTGCTCCTGACAGAGGCGAGCCACCCACTCCTCATGCCTCCAGTAGTGCCGATGAGCCTGCATCTTGACGTTGAGCGACGAGTGCTCGTGATCACCGGACCGAACACGGGTGGCAAGACGGTGGCACTCAAGGCGGTGGGGCTACTTACGGCGATGCATCACGCCGGTCTACCTATTCCGAGCGGGTTTGGGTCGGCGGTGCCCCCAACGGGGAACGTCTGGGCCGACATTGGCGACGATCAATCGATCGCACAGAGCCTCAGCACCTTCTCTGGCCACCTGACCTCGATTCAGCGCATCTTGCTCGGTGCGGTTGCGGGCGACGTGGTGCTCCTTGATGAGGCGGGGGCGGGGACCGACCCGGCGGAGGGCGCTGCACTGGCCGCCGCAATCATTGACGAGCTGCGACTTCGCGGCTGTCGCGTGTTGGCCACGAGCCACTACGCGGAACTTAAGCAGTACGCACATGTCACACCAGGTGTCGTGAACGGTTCTGTGGCATTTGATCTTGCCACCCTTGCACCAACGTATCGCCTTGAAGTTGGCGTGCCAGGGGGGTCGCAGGCGTTCGCGATTGCCGCGCGCCTCGGTCTGCCACAGCCGCTGCTCGATGCGGCGCAGGCGCGTCGCAGCGACCAAGGGGCCACGCTCGATGCAGCGCTCGCTGCGGCTGCGGATGCCGAGCGAGCCGCGCGCGAAGCACGCCAGGTGGCAGAGGGGTTGCAGGAGCGCGCAGCAGATTCACTTGCGCAGGCGGTAGAGCTGCGCCGCGCCACGGAGCGAGGGGCCATCGAAGCGCGCCAAACGGCAACAGCAGAGGCGCGTGAGGCCGCGACGGCGATCTTGCTTCGTGTTGAGCAGTTGCGAGCGGCGCTTGAGTCGGGGAGCCTCACACCGGAGGCTCTAGCGATGGCGACGGATCTGCAGCAGGCAGTAGCCGCTGGCGCAGCCTCGTCACTGAACGAAGAGGAGGACTCAAGCGGGGGGCTCTCTGCCACGGCGCTGGCGGCGGCTGTCGGGAGCGATGTGGTGCTGCGATCGGGGGCCCGCGGCACGCTGCTTGCGGTGGATGGCGCGAACGCGACGATCGCCCTCGGTCGGATGCACAGCTCACTACCAGTTACGGAGATCAGTAAGATCCTGGCGTCGGCAACGTCAACACCTCAGTCTGCAGTTCGACCGACAGGCTCCCTCTCCGCGGCGAAGCTCGATCTGCGTGGTGCCCGCGTTGAAGATGCGCTGGCAGCACTCGAGGCACGAATTAGCGCCGTGCTGCTGGCAGGCGGCGATCAGCTGGAGATCATCCACGGGGTTGGCACCGGTGCACTTCGCGATGCGGTGCGTCGCAAGCTGCGAGAGCTACCTGAGGTTCGTGAAGTGCGATCGGCTGATGAGCCTGGCCGCGAAGGGGTGACCTTCGCCCTCCTCTAGTCGACCTAAGGCGTTGGTGGGCTCGGGGAAATCGAAGGGTCTGGCGTAGGCGAAGGACTTGCTGTCGCCGAGAGGCAGGAGAGGGTCGGGGCGATCGTGCCGCCCCACGTGGCGCCATTCGGTTGCCAGAAGGGCGCGTAGAAGTACGTTGTCTTCCCGCCTCGCACGCCGCCAACGATCCCGGCGCCTAGCCGCGCACGTTCAATCCACTCGAGGTTGGCAGCCTGCCACTTCGGCCACTGTGCTTCGAGCGAGCTCAGATCGAGGTAGTTCGCTTCGATGCGCGTTCCCACGCAGCCATCAGCCCAGAGCAGCCCGGTGGCGCTATCAATGGCAAGGAGGCGCGTCGTGCTGCACGACGTCGTTGGGGCCGTCCCCGGCAAGAAGTATTCGCTCGTGGTGAGCGTGGTGCAGGCACCAGGAAGTTCTCCTGTGTGCGCATCGATCGTGACCTCCTCAAGGCCAGTCGGCTTGGCAAAGTTTGCGACCGGAAGTTTTGATGAAATCTCGGTGAAGTAGGACTGCCAGAGCCCGCCCGCGGAGTCGAGGGAGTAGACCGTGGCTGGGGTTGAGTCCGAATTACCCAGCCAGACACCGGTGACGAGATGCTGCGCGGTTGGATCGCTCGGTGCGGCGAGATAGCCGAACGCGGCGAGGTCCTTGGTCCCTTCGGTGGTTCCTGTCTTTAGCGCCGCTGGGCGACGCTTCCCGCTGCTGGCAATGATCTTCCGCTTTGACCATGGGCGATTGACTGCAGGGTCTGTGTTCCCCGCGATGATGTCGGTCATCAGCTCGGCAGTCTCCTTGGCAAACGCCTGCTTGGCGCTCTCGACGGGGGCGGGAGCCTCCCAGATGACTGTGCCGTCACGATCCTCAATGCGCAGGATGTAGCGGCGGCCGACCGCTGTTCCCTCGTTGGCGAGGGCGCCGTAGGCGGAGAGTAGGTCGACGTAGCGAACTTCGAGGGTGCCGATTGCGAGTGAGGCGCCCGCAACGTTCTCGCTGTTGTTCTGGAAGTCGAAACCGCTATCGCGCATCTGGCGCCAGACGCGATCTTGCCCCGCACGAATGATCGCCTTAATCGCGGGGACGTTCAGCGATCCCTGCAAGGCTTGGCGCATGCGTACTGGACCATGCTCACTCCCCTCGGAGCTTGCCGGTGTCCAGCCCACACCGAAGTCGACGGGGACATCCATCAGGATCGTTGCTGGTGTGACCGCGCGGTTTTCAATTGCGTAGCCATAGACGATCGGCTTGATCGAACTACCAGGCTGTCGGTACCCGCTCAGCACATCGTATTCAGGTTGGAACACGGTGCCATCTGCCTCGCCGTAGTAGTCCGCTGAGCCAGCGTAGGCAAGGATGTCGCCTGTGCGCGCATCAAGGGTCGCAACGGCAGCATTGTTGATCTCCTTGCCATGAATTGTTTTCAGCCAGTCGGTCGTTTTGACGCCGATGCTCTTCAAATAGGCTTGATACGCCTTGATCTGCGTTGAGCGAACGGCGAGGGCCCACTTCTCTGCGGCCTGCTGCATCCCCCAATCGAGCGAGGTGACAACCTTGTAGCCACTGGTGTCGAGCTGCTGCTGGCAGCCTTCGGTGCTTGTGCAGAGGATGCTTGAGAGGGAGTCACGCACGCGATTCACAAAGTGCGGGGCGCTCATCTTGCTGAGCGGGGAGGTGATCAGGATGATCTCTTCGGTGCGCGCAGCCTCGATCTCCGCATCGGTGATGGTGGCGGTCTCCTGCGGGATACCGCTCGCTCGGGCGGACTTGAGTAGATCCAAAACGACACTGCGGCGCTTCGCCACAGCAGAATCAAGTGGTACGCGAATAACGCCGTCCTCACCGACGACCGCGCTTTCACGAAGGTCGTAGGTGCTCGGCGCCTGGGGGATGGCGGCAAGGATGGCCGCCTCGCCTAGGGTGAGCTGGTCGAGTGTCTTGCCGAAGTACTGCTGCGATGCGGTCAGAATGCCGTACGAGCGCGAGCCGTAGTAGTTGTTGTTGAGGTACTTGGCAATGACCTTCTCCTTGCCAACTCGCCCTGGGAACTCTTTAGTCAGTCGGATCGCCTGGATGATCTCTTTCACCTTGCGCTCGTAGACGCTCCCTGCGAAGGCAGAGTCTGGGAGCAACACGCTACGGACGAGCTGCTGGGTGATGGTCGAGCCACCACGGCCAGAGCCGCCCAAGGTGTCGAGCGCGGCGGCCACGAAGCCGAGCGGATCAAAGCCAGAGTTCTCCCAGTAGGTCTTGTCCTCGATGGCGGTGGTGGTGTCCAGGACAATGCTGGGGATGCTGGCGAAGTCCACCTCGGTGCGCCGATCGGAGCCAAAGGCGGCCAGCTGCACGGTGCCTGTCCGGTCGTAGACGGTCGTGTTCTGGTTCAAGACGATGGTGTCGAGGTCCTTCGGGTCGGGGAGATCGGCAACGACGGCGCTATAGATGGCGATGGTGCCGCCATAGGCGATCGCGGCGATCAGCAGGCAGGCGCCCAGCAGGGCGACTGGCAGGAGGGCGAAGAGCCCCCCGAGAAGGCGTTTTCGGGGGCGGCCGCTCCGCTGGGTTGAGTTTCCCGAGGCCATGTCCATCGCTGTGAAGGTAGCATAGGGCGCATGGCGAACCCTCTGGCCTCTGAGCTCCTCCGCGACTTCACCGAGCGAGGTCTGGTTCATGACGTGACCGCGGGCCTCGATCAGCGCCTCGTCGCCAACCCAGCGATCAGCGCCTATATCGGCTTCGATCCGAGCGCCGACTCACTCCATGTTGGGCACCTGATGGGTGTCCTTGCGCTGCGACGACTCCAACTGCACGGTGGTCGCCCCGTCGCACTCGTTGGCGGAGGGACCGGCATGATCGGCGACCCCTCGGGCCGATCGGCCGAACGGAATCTTCTGGATCGAGCGACGCTGGACCACAACCGCGCCGCGATCGGTGCGCAGCTCGCTAATCTCGTCGACTTCTCGGGGAAGGGCGGCGCGTTGTTGCTGGATAACCTCAGCTGGCTCGGCGACCTTGGGCTGATCGATTTCCTTCGCGACACAGGGAAGCACCTCACCGTCGGCTACATGCTCGCGAAGGAGAGCGTAAAGACGCGGCTTGAGGGCGGTCTCTCGTTCACGGAGTTCAGCTACATGTTGCTGCAGAGCTACGACTTCATGATGTTGCGGAAGCTGCACGGTGTGGAGCTCCAGATGGGCGGCTCTGACCAGTGGGGGAACATCACCGCCGGCACGGAGCTGATTCGGCGCACCGAGGGTGAGAGCGCCGACGGCGCGCCGCAGGCGTTTGGGCTCTGCTACCCACTGCTGCTCGCCAAGAGCGGCGCGAAGTTCGGCAAGACGGCAGAGGGCGCCGTCTGGCTCGATCCGGCCCGGACAAGTCCGTTCGCCTTCCGCCAGTTCTGGATGGAGCAGGACGACGAGTCGATCGCATCGCTCTTGCATCGCTTCACCCTCGACAGCGTTGCCGAGACCACGGCCTTGATGGCACGACACGCCGAGAACCCTGCCGCCCGTCGAGCGCAGCGTCACCTCGCCCGAACGGTGACCAGCATGGTGCACGGGGCCGATGTGGAGGCTCGCGCCGCAACCGTCGCCGACGCGCTGTTTGGTGACGGTGAGGGTGGCACCCCAGACCTTCGAGCGCTGACGGCTGAGGCCCTGGCGATGCTGGCGGGCGAGCTGCCAACAAGTGGTCTACCCGCTGCCGCTGACAGCACGCTGGTCGATCTCGTCATCGCTGCCGGGCTCGCCACCTCAAAGAGTGAAGCCCGTCGACTGATTGAGCAGGGGGGCGTGAGCGTCAACGGCGCCCCCGCACCAGACGGCGCCGCCGCCGCCTCCTCATTTACACCGCTGGCCGATGGCTCTCTCCTGCTGCGCAAGGGGCGCCGCGACTACCGTCTACTCCGCCGCGCCTAGCGCCCGACCCCTAGGGGGACTGCGCTCGCCTCGCCTATACTCCCCGCATGTCAGGACATTCAAAATGGTCAACGATCAAGCGCGCCAAGGGGGCGACTGACGCGAAGCGTGCCGCCCAATTCACGAAGGTTTCGCGCGAGATCACCATCGCCGCCCGCATTAGCGGCCCCGATCCAGCCGCGAACCCGCGCCTGCGCTTGGCGATCGACAAGGGGCGTGGCCTCAACATGCCGAACGACAACATCAAGCGTGCCATTGAGCGTGCCGCTGGCCTCGGACAGAGCGACGCCTACGAAGAGATCGTCTACGAGGGGTACGGCCCAGGGGGCGTTGCCGTGCTCGTCGAGGCGGCAACCGACAACCGCAACCGCACGGCATCGGAGGTACGCAGCCTCTTCACCAAGTCTGGTGGCGCTCTAGCCAGCAGCGGTGCCGTCGCCTGGCAGTTCGAGGCTCGCGGTGTCATTGAGTGCATCGGCTCATTTGAGGCAGTAGGGGAGGCGGCGATTGAGGCGGGGGCGGCCGACGTTGAGGCCGACGAGGGCTCTATCTTTGTCTACTCCGATCCGCATGAGATTCACTCGGTTCAGGGTGCCCTTGAGGCGGCCGGCATCAAGGTGAAGAGTGCTGAGTCAGGCATCATCGCGAAATCCACGGTCGAAGTCTCTGCGGATGATGCCCGTAAGAACTTCAAGCTGATTGATGCGCTCGAAGAGCTTGATGATGTGCAGCGGGTCACGGCGAACTTCGAGGTGCCACCCGAGGTCTTCGCCGAGATCGCTGGATGAGCATGCGTGTCCTGGGACTTGACCCGGGAACGGCAACCTTCGGCTGGGGCGTTGTAGATGCGGGTGGCGCGCGCCCGGCACATGTCGCCCACGGCGCACTCCGCACTGCAGCAACGCTGACACTCGGTGCTCGACTGAGCATCTTGCGAGATGGCGTCACGGCGCTCATTGAGGAGCACCGACCAGATCGCATTGCCATTGAGCGCATCTTCTCGCAATCCAACGTGCAGACAGCTATCGCGATCGGCGCCGTGCGCGGCGTCGCCCTGCTGATTGCTACCGATCACAACATTGAGGTGGTTGAGGCCACGCCCTCCGAGATGAAGCGTGCGATCGCTGGTGAAGGCCGCGCGACCAAGGCGGCGGTGACAAAAGCGATTACGAAGCTCCTCGCGCTGCAGACGGCGCCAACTCCAGACGATGCAGCCGATGCACTGGCCCTGGCACTCTGGGGTGCCGGCGCGCGCAAGATGGAACATCGCTCCGGCTCTTCGCGCCTCGATCGCTCTGCTGCTGCTGCGGTTGCTGCAGAGAGCGGATTTGATCGAGCGGTGCGCGCCGCCCTGCGCGCTGGGAGGTCGTAGCCATGTACGCCCACATCCACGGCTCGGTGCTCTGGGTCGAGGACGACGCCGTGGTGATCAGCGCAAACGGCCTCGGACTACGCATCCGCACGCTGCCGGCAGTCCTAAGCACCGCAACCGAGGGTGCCGTGCTTGAGCTCTATCTGCACCACATCGTGCGCGAAGACAGCGAAGCGCTCGTAGGCTTTCCCACACGCGACCAGGCGCGGCTATTCGCCACCCTGCTTGATGTGACCGGTGTGGGTCCAAAGGTTGCGATTGCGCTCCTCGCCACGCACGGACCAGATCTCCTCCGCCGCGCACTGGTCGACGGTGACGAAGCGCTCATCGCCAAGGCCCCTGGGGTAGGGAAGCGGCTCGCAGCGCGCATCATCGTTGAGCTCGGTGACCGCATGAGCCGAGAGGCTTCAGCGGAGACCGAGGTTGGCGCAAAGGACGATGCGGATCGCGACCTGCAAGGCGCCCTCCGCAGTCTCGGCTTCCCAGCCCGGGAGGCGAAAGAGATGGCTGCTGCCGTCTCTGCCAACGCTGCGCTCGCCACTGCGCCGCTCGCAGATCGCCTTCGTGCCGCCCTCAAGGAGCGAGCATGAGCGGCGAGTTGCGCACCGACGCCGCGGAGCTGAGCGCCGAAGCCACGCTGCGCCCTGCATCACTCGGGGAGTACATCGGCCAAGTGGAGGCGAAGCGCTCGCTCACCACGCTGCTACAGGCGGCACGCGAACGCGGAGAAGCTGCCGACCACCTCCTGCTGCACGGACCCCCAGGGCTCGGGAAGACCACCCTGGCAGCGATCGTCGCCAAGGAGCTTGGCGTGGAGATCCGCTTTACCTCAGGGCCAGCCATCGAGCACGGCGGACAGATGGCGGCGATCCTTACCGACCTCACCGCGCGACAGGTGCTCTTCATTGATGAGATCCACCGCCTCGGCCGAGCGGTCGAAGAGGTGCTCTATCCCGCAATGGAAGACCGCTCCATTGACATCGTCATTGGCAACCGCGGCTCGGCGCAGTCGCTGCGACTCGACATTGCACCATTCACGCTCATCGGCGCCACCACTCGTGTCGGCATGCTCTCTTCGCCGCTGCGCGATCGCTTCGGTGCCGTGCAGCGCCTCGACTTCTACGACGATGCCGATCTCGCTGCAATCGTCCGCCGCTCGGCTGGAATCCTCGGGATTGAGATCGCCGCTGATGCCGCCGCGCTGATTGCGGCGCGGAGTCGCGGCACGCCACGCGTTGCAAATCGCCTCTTGCGCCGCGTTCGCGATGAGGTGCAGGTCGCCGGCTCCTCCAACATCACCGTTGAGGCCGCAGCGCAGGCACTGCAGGGGCTGCAGATCGATGAGGCGGGCCTCGATGCAACCGATCGTAAGCTCCTCACCGTCATGATTGAGAAGTTCAATGGGGGACCAGTAGGCGTGGCCGCGATGGCGGCACTGCTCGGTGAATCCACCGACGCGCTCGAAGATGTCTTTGAGCCGTACCTGCTGCGAATCGGGTTCATTGACCGCACGCCACAGGGTCGCGTTGTAACCGAAGCGGCCCGTGCACATCTCGGCAAGGGCTCGGCTTCACTCTGGGGCAAACGCTGAACCGACCGGCGCACTTCGCTGCGCTCTCTGATCCAACCACGCTGCCAGCGCGCGCCGGTGGTGCGGCACAGTTCATGATTACCGCGCAGGACAAGTCGTCGCGAGCCCGAGCGGGTGAGCTGCGTTTAGGTCACGGTGTCGTGCAGACGCCAGACTTCATGCCCGTCGGCACGAACGCCACGGTGAAGTCACTCGATCCAGAAGAGCTGAAGGCGCTCGGTGCCCAGATCATCCTCGCCAACACCTATCACCTCTATCTGCGCCCAGGGCATGAGCGTGTGCAGCGCTTCGGCGGCCTCCACGAGTTCATGCAGTGGGATCGACCGATCCTGACCGACTCGGGTGGATTTCAGGTGGTCTCCCTTGGGCCACTGATGCGCATCAACGAAGAGGGTGCGAAGTTCAGCAGTCATCTCGATGGCTCCATGCATCTCTTTACGCCTGAGCGATCAATAGAGGTGCAGCAGGCACTCGGGCCAGACATTGCCGTTGCCTTTGATCAGCCGGTGATGCCAGAGGGGAGCACCGATCGTGAGGTGCGACGAGCGATGGATCGCACACATCGTTGGGCGGTTCGTTCGCTACGTGCTCACAGCCGCCCAGGCCAGGCGCTCTTCGGCATTGCGCAGGGTGGAATCAACCCCGAACTGCGCGCCGAATCTGCCACCTACATCCGCTCGCTGCCGTTTGATGGGATCAACCTTGGCGGGCTTGCGGGGGACGAAACCCCAGAGCAGCGCAACACCGCTATCGACGCCACCGTTACCGCGCTTGAGGGGGATCTTCGCGTTCGCTACTTGATGGGTCTCGGATCGCCAGTTGACCTGCTTGAGGCCGTCCTTCGCGGCGTTGACCTCTTCGACTCCGTCCTGCCCGCCCGGGTTGCCCGCAATGGGCAGGCCTGGGTCACTGGGGGGCGCCTCAATCTGCGCAACGCGCGCCACCTCGACGAGCAGGAGCCCGTCGATGCCCAGTGTGATTGCAGCACCTGTCGGCGCTTTAGCCGTGCCTACCTGGCGCACCTCTTCCGAGCCGAGGAGCTGCTGGCATACCGCCTTCTCACGATCCACAACCTGCGCCATATGAGCGCCTTCATGGGGGAGGTTCGGAGAGCCATCGCGTCGGGTACACTCGCCGCTGAACTGCCGCGCCTTCGGGCTGCGGCTGGGGGGCCGGGGACCCCCCGACTTGGAGCCGGCGATGAGCCGGGCGCCGTGCCAGAGCGCGGTGCGATGCAGCCGCGGTACGCCGCGGCAGGCAGACTGCGAGGAGCTCAGCAGAAGAGGGCTGTAGCGTCGGAAGATAAGGAGTAACCCATGGCAGAGAAGAGCGAATCCAAGAAGAGCGCAGCCGTCGAGCCAAAGGAGGAGGGGAAGCCCTCCACTGAGCGCAGTCGCGCAGTTGAAGCGGCGATCCTCACCATTGAGAAGCAGTTCGGTCGCGGTGCGATCATGAAGCTCGGCTCACGCGAGCGACTCGCGATTGATTCCATCCCAACCGGAGCGATCTCACTCGATATCGCCCTTGGTGTTGGTGGCCTACCTAAGGGTCGCATCAGCGAAATCTTCGGGCCAGAATCGTCGGGTAAGACCACGATCGCCCAGCACATCATTGCCGAGGCACAGCGCCGCGGTGGCGTGGCCGCATTCATTGACGTCGAGCATGCGCTCGATTCAGCGTATGCCGCACAGACTGGTGTGAACGTGAACGAGCTGCTTGTCAGCCAGCCAGACACCGGCGAGCAGGCACTCGAGATCGCCGAAACCCTGATCCGTTCAGGCGGCGTTGACATCGTTGTCATCGACTCAGTTGCGGCACTCGTGCCACGCGCTGAGATCGAGGGCGAGATGGGTGACTCATTTGTCGGTATTCAGGCACGCCTCATGAGCCAGGCGCTCCGCAAGCTGACCGGTGCAGTAGCCCGTTCCAACACGGTGCTGCTCTTCACCAACCAGCTGCGCGAGAAGATCGGGGTCATGTACGGCAGCCCAGAGACGACCCCAGGCGGTCGTGCGCTGAAGTTCTACGCCTCAGTTCGACTCGACATTCGACGAATCGAGACTATTAAGAACGCCACTGAGGCGGTCGGCTCTCGCGTGCGCGTGAAGGTGGTGAAGAACAAGGTGGCCGCGCCATTCCGCATCGCCGAGTTCGACATCATGTACGGCGAAGGGATCAGCATGGCGGGCGGCCTGCTCGACGTTGGTGTTGCAGCCGATGTGATCTCCAAGACCGGCGCCTGGTTCAACTATGGCGACGTGCGCCTCGGCCAAGGACGAGAGCAGTCGAAGGAGTTCCTCAAGGCGAACCCTGAAGTTGCCGCAGAGATTGACGCGAAGCTTCGCTCAGTCTCCACGACGCTTGAGATTCCCGCCGCCGTCGCTCCCGAAGCGGAGTAACGGTGCGTCGTGGCGCGTCGCCGCGACCCTGAAGCGCAGAAAGCCCGCCGAGCAGCGGCAGAAGCCTCTGATGTATTGGAGGCGGCTGCACGCTCGCTCAGCGGTGCACCGCGCTCGCGCAAGAGTCTTGAAGAGCGCCTGATCACCGCCGGATATCCGGAAGAACATGTGCGCACTGCAGTTGCGCGCCTCGTTGAGATTGGCCTGGTTGATGACGAGCGGTTCGGGCAGGCGCTCCTCGATTCGCGTGACCGATCGCGACAGCGTGGCGATCGTGCGCTGCTGCAGGAGCTGAAACGACGCGGCATCGACGAGGAGCTCGCGCAGCGACTGCTGGCACAGCGCGCAGCGGGGGAGGCGCAAAGCGCTGAGCCAGTCTGGGGGGCGACCCTGCGCGTCGTCGAAGAGCACGCAGAGGGGGCAGAGGAGCGCGCCGCACGTGCCGCCCTCGCCAAGTTACGCCTGCGTGGCGGTGACGCCCGCGCCGAGGTGCAGCGACTGGCCCAGGGGCTCGCCCGACGGGGTTTCCCAAGTGCCCTCTCCTGGCGCCTGGCCCGGGAACGCGTGGAGTCGGAGACTCGAGCCGCGCTGTCGGAGGGGGGCGCCGAAGAGGAGTAGCCTCGCCACGCTCAGCACCACGGGCGTTTGACCGATCTGGCGGGTAGGCGTAGCCTCTCCTCTCCAGCCTTTGGCTGGGCATTTGACCTATTTACCGCGAGCCAGGCCGCGGGGCCAGCCTGGCAGGAGAGCGTCATGCCTGATTTGAACGGGATCGCCCCCGTGTTGTTTGCTCTATTCGGCGTAGGGATCGGGCTCGCGCTGCGTAGCGTGATTGCCGCCGCCGCCATCCGTGCCGCAAACCGACGAGCCGCCGCCATCCTCGAAGAGGCGCGCCAGCAGCAGAGCACTCTGGTGATTGGCGCCAAGGGAGAGATCTCACGCCTGCGAGCCGAGGCCGAACTCGCCCAACAGGCCGACCGTGACGCGGCGACAGCAGAGGGCGAGCGCCTTCGCCTTCGCGAAGTCACCCTTGGTGAGCGCGAGAGCTTCTTTGCCGGTCGAGAGGTCGCCATCGCTGAGCGCGAGCGCACCCTCGTTGATGAGTCTGTTGCCCTTGATGTGGCCCGCGCAAACGTCAATACGCGCCTTGCAGAGGTCGCCGGGCTCGACCCCGAGGCCGCTCGGACCGAAGTTCTCTCGCGCTTCACCGAAGAGGCTGAGCGCGAGACGAAGCGACTGCAGGCAACCCTGGAGCGACGCGCCCAAGAGGATGCGGCCGACCGAGCACGCGACATGATCCTGACGGCGATGCAGCGCGTTGCGGCGGACCATAGCGCCGAACACTCCGTCACCCACGTGAAGCTCGCGAGCGACGAGATGAAGGGCCGACTGATCGGTCGCGAGGGGCGCAACATTCGCGCCCTTGAGGCGGCCACAGGAGTTGAGCTGCTCATCGATGAGACCCCACTGCAGGTCACGCTCTCATCGTTCGACCCAGTTCGTCGCCAAGTGGCGCGTGTCGCCCTTGAGCGCCTCATGCAGGACGGGCGTATTCATCCGATTCGCATCGAAGAGATCGTGGCGAAGGCGCAGGGTGAAGTCGATGCCGACTCGCTGAAGAACGGCGAAGCCGCCGCACTCAAGGTTGGTGTGACTGGCATTCCAACAGAGCTGCTTCGGATCCTTGGCCGGCTGCAGTGGCGCACCTCGTTCGGCCAGAACGTCTTGCTCCACTCGATTGAAACCGCGCAAGTCGCAGGAGCCGTTGCTGGCGAGCTCGGCATGGATATTCGTGCCGCAAAGGTCGGCGGCCTGCTCCACGACATCGGCAAGGCGCTCGACCATGAGATCGAAGGAACGCACGCCGCGATCGGCGCCGACCTGGCGCGTCGCCACGGTATGCCAGAGGGGATCGTCAACGCGATCGCTGCGCACCATCAGGAGGTGGAGTGCACCGCGCGTGAAGCTCCAATTGTGCAGGTGGCGGATGCGATCAGCGCCGCACGACCTGGCGCACGTGGAGACCAGGGCGAGGCCCATCTTCGTCGCCTTGAAGATCTGCAGCAGATTGCACTCGGATTCGAGGGCGTCGAGAAGGTCTACGCGGTGCAGGCCGGCCGAGAGGTGCGGATCTTGGTTCGCCCTGATCAGGTCAGCGACGAAGAGGCGCGCACGATTGCCCACGAGGTGGTCAAGCGCATCGAAGAGCAGCTTGCCTATCCGGGCCAGATTCGCGTCACGGTGATCCGAGAGACACGGGCGGTTGATTACGCCCGATAGCATGCCGACCCTACCGATCCTCGCGATCGGTGGTCCTACCGCGGTAGGGAAGAGCGCCGCCGCGCTTGCGCTGGTCGACGCTCTTGACGCTGCGGGGGTGGGTTCAATCTTGGTGTCGGCAGACTCACGCCAGGTGTTTCGAGGCTTTGACATCGGCACCGACAAGATCAGCGCCGAAATTCGTGCCGTTCGCCCGCATGCATGCATCGATATTGCTGAGGCGAGCGATGCATTCACCCTGTACGACTGGCTCGACGCAGCACGCGCCGCCATCGCTGGCGAGGCCCAGGCGAGTGGGGGAGCGGGGATCGCCATCGTGGTTGGTGGCACTGGCCTTTACCAGCGCGGCCTGCTGAAGGGCTTCCTCTCGGGTGGCGCTCGGCCAAGCAACCCCC
>JAEMRB010000094.1:1511-3634 GCA_016463555.1 Chloroflexota bacterium | reverse complement strand
CTTGGCGAGCAGGCTGTCGTAGTACGGCGGCACCTCGTAGCCGGCGTAGAGATGCGAGTCGAAGCGCACCCATGGGCCGCTCGGTGAGCGGAAGGTGGTGATCTCACCCGCCTGCGGACGGAACTCGTGCACTGGATCTTCGGCGGTGAGTCGGAATTCAATCGCATGTCCGCGGCGCTCAACTTCGGCCTGAGTCATTGGCATCAGCTCACCAGCGGCGAGGCGAATCTGCAGCGCCACCAGATCGACGCCCGTCACCATCTCGGTAACCGGGTGCTCTACCTGGATGCGGCAGTTGATCTCAATGAAGTACGGCTTCCCATCGGCGCCGACCAAGAACTCCAGGGTGCCAAGGTTGCGATAGCCGGCGGCACCGACCGCCTTGGCGACGCGCGTCAAGAACTCTTCGCGCACCTTTGGTGTGAGTGCGGTGGATGGCGACTCTTCAACGAGCTTCTGGTGGCGTCGCTGCACTGAGCAGTCGCGCTCACCGAAGTGCAACGCGGTGCCGCTCTTGTCGACGGCGATCTGCACCTCAACATGGTGCGTGTCGATGAGATACTTCTCGAGATAGAGCGAGCCGTCGCCGAACGCCGCCTGCGCCTCTTGGGTGCAGATCGAGAAGAGCTGCGCGATCTCGTCGGCACTTTGGGCGACGCGCATGCCGCGTCCGCCGCCGCCCGCAGTGGCCTTCAAGATGACCGGGTAGCCGATCTTCGCTGCGGCCTTTGCCGCCGCCGCCTCGTCGGCGACCACGCCGTCAGAGCCAGGAATCGTTGGCAGGCCATGCTTGGCGAGCAGGGCGCGCACCTCGGCCTTGCTCTCGAAGCGCTCCAGCACCTCGGCAGAGGGGCCGATAAAGGTGAGCCCGTGCGCGGCCGCCGCCTCGGCGAAGGAGGCGTTCTCGGAGAGGAAGCCGTAGCCAGGGTGGATGGCGTCGCAGCCGGTGGCGAGCGCTGCCGAGATCACCGCAGGCGCCGAGAGGTAGCTGCGCTTGGCGTCGGCGGGGCCGATGCAGATCGCCTCGTCAGCGACGAGCACGGCGCGCGACTCACGATCCGCCTCGCTATAGGCAACGACCGCCTCGATACCGAGCTGACGGCAGGCGCGCAAGATGCGCAGCGCAATCTCGCCGCGGTTGGCAATCAGCACGCGCTTAATCACAGCTTCCCCTCGCCAACTGACTCGAGCAGGAAGAGCTCCTGGCCGTACTCCACAGGATCACCGCTGGCACAGCGCAGCTTGGCGACGATGCCAGCGCGGTCGGCGCGCACCTCAACGGCAACACCGAGCACATCAACGGTGGCAACGAGTGACCCCTTGGCGACCTTGCCGCCCACATGAATGTCCGGAGAAAGCTTCACAAAGCCAACGGCGGTAGAGCGCACGGGATGGCGGCGCTCATCGGCGGCGGTTGGTGCGGCGGCGGTGGCGGGCACGCCCCCGCGCGCAACGGTCGGTGCGGGGGCCGACGCAACGAAAGCGCCGAGATCTTCGGCGCGCACGCGCACCGTTGCGCCGTCGCGCTCAATCTCAATCTCGCCGAGACCGGTCTCATGCAGTCGCTCAACGAGCACGGGAACCAGGGAGTCGAGCAGATCGCCGAGTCGTTCGGTGTCGTGTGCCATCAGCTACGCCCCCGCACTATTGCGCTCGATCTCATCGAGCCACTCGTCGTTGATGCCGGCCGGCACCTTGTCGCGATCCATGCCGAAGATGGAACGAATCGTGCCGACGAGACCCTTCTTCGTTGGGGCCGCCTCATCGAATGCGCCGTAGGCGCGATAGCGTGCGTAGCGAGCATCAAGTAGCGCGTCGAGATCGCTCATCGATTCCAACTCATCGAACGTCTCTGAGACGAGCTCCCACATGGCGCGGGCCAGGGTGACGGTCGAGTCAGCGGAGAGCGTCTCTGGTTCGGCGATGATGCCGTCGACAACACCGAGGGCGACCTGCTCTGGCGCGGTGATGCGCAGGGCGCGCGCCGCGGCGGGGGCCTTCTCAGAGGTGCGGAACAAGATCGCCGCGCACCCTTCAGGGCTGATCACCGAGTAGTAGGCGTGCTCAAAGGCGAAGACGCGATCGGCGGCGGCGATGGCGAGCGCACCACCCGAGCCACCCTC
>JAEMRB010000094.1:0-1411 GCA_016463555.1 Chloroflexota bacterium | reverse complement strand
TCGGTCCCCTTCTGGGTCCCCACCACCACAATGCGTCGACCATCAATGCGCGCAATGCCCGCGATGATTGCGCCGTCATCACCGGCGCGTCGATCGCCGCGCAGCTCCACAAATTCGGCACCGAGCGCCTCGAGCAGTTCGGCGGTGCGTGGTCGGTTTACCTCGCGAGCGCGCTGCACATGGCTCCAGGCCTCGGCCTCGTCGAGGTGTGGCCCAAGCTCTGGCGCCAAGTGTCGGTCGCGCTGGTTTTCGAGAATCTGGTCGGCGCGGTTCGCCACCTTCGACGCCGCATCGGCAACGGGCGAGAGCACCGAACCGATCATCGCGCCAGCGCCCTGCGCTACGCCGGTGACCATGCCGCCAATCAGGCCAACGCCAGGAATGCCGATCTGTCGATAGAGCGGCACCGCTGGTGCCGGAAGTGGTTGCAGGAGTCCGAGTGCGCGCGTCAGCCAGCCACGCAGATTGCCGCGCGGCACGATCGCATCGATGAAGCCGGTCTCAAGCAGAAACTCGCTGCGCTGAAAGCCAACGGGGAGTTCGTCGCCAATGGTGCCAGCGGAGACGCGCGCACCACTGAAGCCGATCAGCGCGTTCGGTTCGGCAACGTTGAGATCGCCGAGGGCGCCGAACGAGGCGATGGTGCCGCCAGTGGTTGGGTCGGTCAACACGCTAATGAAGGTGCCGCCGCTCGCCTTCAGGCGCGCGATGGCGGCGAGGGTCTTTGGCAGCTGCATCAGGGCGTAGGTCCCCTCTTGCATGCGGGCGCCGCCAGATGCCGAGACGATCACGAGTGGGAGGCGGCGGGCGGTGGCGAGTTCGGCGGCGCGGGCGACCTTCTCGCCCACGACCGAGCCCATCGAGCCACCCATGAAGAAGAAGTCCATGGCGACGAGGGAGACCTCGATGCCGCCGATCAGGGCGGTGCCGCGAATGGCGGCGTCGCGCTCACCGGTGGCGGCGCGGGCGGCGGCGGCACGCTCGGGGTACCCCTTGGAGTCGGTGAAGACGATCGGGTCGAGCGAGATCAGGCTGGCGTCGGCCTCAGTGAAGGTCCCCTCGTCGACCAGCTGCGCAATGCGCTCGCGGGCGGGCACACGGAAGTGGTGGCCGCACGCCGAACAGACTTGCAGGCTCTTCTCCAAGGTCTTCTTGAAGAGGAGCTCTGAGCACCCGGGGCACCTCACCCACAGATCGGGCTCGGCTCCGGGGGTCGCCTTGCGGCGCTTAAACGGGTTCCGAAAGCTGGGCATTAACCCTCCCCTTAGAGGGAGATGGTACCCGCTATGGGATGGCGATCCGCACGACCTTGGTCACTTCGCCCGCCAAAATGGCACGCTCCGTGCCGTTTACGCTCAGAATCAGCGCTCCCGAGGCCCCGTCGTGCCCCACCACGATCCCCGTGAGGATC
>JAEMRB010000093.1:1786-3647 GCA_016463555.1 Chloroflexota bacterium | reverse complement strand
GCCCCAATCAGGCAGACCACCTCGTGCTCGGCGAGCGAGAGGTCGATCTTGTCGAGCACCAGCGCGCGCCCGTAGCGCTTTGAAACTCCGCGCAGCTCGAGCACTGGCGCTGCTTCCTGCTTCGCCCCCTTGCGGGCCATCAGCGGGTGCCCCCCTGCTGTGCCGCGCGATCCTTGGCGGCGAGGCGATCAACAAGGCGCGTCATTGGGATTGTGATGACCAAGAAGATCACCGCGGTCACCATGAGTGGCGTGAAGTTGAAGTTCGCCGACTTCAGGATCTGCGCCTGCTTGAAGGCCTCGACCACACCAAGAATCGAGACCAGCGCCGTATCTTTTTGCAGGCCGATGAAGTCGTTAAGGAGAGGCGGCACCACGCGGCGGAGCGCCTGCGGCAGCACGACGTAGCGCAGCGCCTGGAAGCGTGTCAGGCCGAGCGCCCGTGCCGCGCGCTCTTGCGATGGGTGAATGGATTCGATGCCGGCGCGGTAGACCTCGCTCACGTAGGCGCTGTAGATCAGCACGAGCGTCACCAGCGCCCAGAAGAAGGGCTCGCTCGGCACGCCAGGGAGGCGCAGCGCAGGCACGCCGAAGCCGAGCACGTAGATGAGCAAGATGCTTGGCACACCACGGAAGAAGTCGGTGTAGATGGTTGCAAAGATGCGCAGCGGCGCGAGCGCTGGGCTGGTGATTGATCTAGCGAGTGCGATCAGAAGTCCGATCGGCAAGATGAGGATCTCTGCCAGCACGAAGAGCTGGATGTTGATGGCGAATGCGCCAATCACGTTAGGGAGAGAGGTTGAGAAGTAGGTACCGTCGAAGAAGGCCTTCTGAACGAGTGGCCAGCTCGGCGATGAGCCGATGGAGATCGCGAGCAGCGTCGCGACGGCGAGAGTGCTGATGACGGCGACGAGGGTTCCCTTACGGGCCGACCTCGCCGCCGTCATCGTGCGATTCGCTTACTGCAGGACTGGCGCGCTCGCCTTGTCCGCGATCCACTCCGTGAGCAGTGCCGCAAACGTGCCGTCAGCCTTAAGGGCGTCGACAGCAGCCGAGACACATGCCGTGAGTGCTGAGCCCTTCTCAAGGACAAAGCCGAACTGCTCCTGTGCGCCGCCATCCGAAGGGAGCTGCCCAACGATGATGCCGCCCGTGAGCTGTGCGTCACGCATGTAGAACGCCGTTGGGACGTCGGTCACGATGCCGTCAATGAGGCCGCCGTTCAGCGCTGCAAGTGCCTCATCGTTTGTGTTGAACACGGCGACTTCCGTGTCTGGCTCGATGATCTCGTTGATTGCGTCGAGGCTCGTCGTGCCGATCATCGCGCCAAGCTTCGCCGTCTTCAGATCGGCAATGCTCGTTGCACCAGCAATAGGTGAGCCTTCAATAGTGACAACACCCTGTGCCGCGGCGTAGTATCCAGAGCTGAAATCTACGGCCTCGGCGCGCTCCGCCTTGATCGAGACCTGAGCCAAATAGAGGTCGAAGCTCTTTGCCCCTGGGGCGTACGAATTATCGAAGGTGGTGTGAATCCACACAATCTCGTCTGCAGTGAATCCGAGCTTGGCGGCAACGGCGTATGCCACCGCGCCCTCATAGCCCTGACCCTTTGCTGGATCATTGTTGTAATCACCGGTCCACACCGTGGCGCCCTCATTACCACCCTGGAACCATGGGCTATACGCCGGGTTGTCGGTGGAGAGGGTGAGCTTCCCTGCGGTCTTCAATGTCAACGTCTCTTTTGCGCATGAAGCGTCAACAGATGCTGATGGTGAAGCTGCGGTGCCGCCACAGGCGGCGAGGAGCATCGACATCGCCATGACCACGACCGCCATACGTGTGGTCTGGCCAGTTGCGATGCG
>JAEMRB010000093.1:0-1686 GCA_016463555.1 Chloroflexota bacterium | reverse complement strand
CCCGTCAGCACCAGCGTGCCGAAGCCGTCCACGATGCGAACCGAGGTGTGCAGCACCCCGTCGCCAATCTCAATCGGCAGCTTGGTGGCAGGGACAAGGTCGCTAGGAGCGATCGGCGTGCCGAGGTCGCCGAAGGGGACCCCCGCCGCGAGGTGCGCGGCAACTGGCGCAAACAGGTCACGTCCGTGGAAGGTGTGCGATCGGCTTGAGCCCCACCAGCGCTCGTTATCAAGGATCACCGCCGCGATGGCGCCGCCAAGCGCCGCGGCCGCTGGCAGCAGGAGTCCGTTATCGGGGCCGATCAGGGCGTCGCCACGTCCGCAGCGAATGGCGATCGGTCGGCGCTGGGTGCCGACCCCTGGGTCAACCACCGCCACGTGGGCACCGATCGGTAGGTGTACGAGCGACTCAACGAGCGCCTCGGCCCCCGCCTCAACGTCATAGGGAGGGATGGCGTGGGTGAGGTCGAGGGTTCGCGCATCTGGGGCGATCCCCAGCACCACGCCCGACAGGACTCCAGCGGAGGGGTCGCGCAGCCCGAAGTCGGTCGTGAAGGTGACCAGCCGCGGCTGTGCATGCAGTGGACCGAGTGGATCAAAGATCATGCCTCGCAGCGTAGCGGAGCGCCGTTGATAGTGCGATGGATCACCCGAAGCGGGTCCGCCCCACTTCTGAAGCGAACTTACACACTGAACTCTTTGGCAACCGTGCGCTGTACCGCAAAGTATGTCGTGAAGTGCATCACGGCGTAGATCAGGGCGATCCCGCCCTTGAACGAAATCAACAGCTCGTTCGTCGGATCAATCGGCGATACCGGGATCACTCCCATCGCTAGGGCGATTGGCGAGCCGAGTGACATCAGTAGAACCGCAAGTGCGGCGCGATCCCACAGGTACCGGCGCCATGTGCTGAGAAAGATCCGCGCCACAAGGCCAGCCGCCGCAACGCCACCAGACGATGCGAAAGCGACACCCGCCACTGTTGGGATCGTGTCCGCAATTGGCGGCACGACACCCGCGATTGATGCTACTGCCCAGAGGGCGAAGTTGACGATTACCGCGAGTGCCGCGCCGCGATTCACTGCACTGAGCATTAGTAGCCGAGCTCCTCGGCAACGATCACCACGTCAATGCGACCTGGAAACTCGCCATGGAGTGTCAGCGTCTTGTTGATCGCGCTGTTCACGCCATAGGCGGCCTGTGCACGCGTATCTTCAAGCGGCAGGGTGTAGGTAGCGATGCGCTCCGTTGCCTCAGCAAGATCCTTAACGATCTTCTGTGCACCAACCACGAAGACCACGTGGCCTGCGCCGTAGGCGTACGAGGGGAGCTGCGAGCCGGTTGCCGATGCCATCATCAGCTCACCCGTCTCGGTAACAGCGTGCACGCTGCCAACAGCGAAGGCTGGAGCCGAACCGATGGCGCGCATCTCAGCGCTCTGGGTGTTGCGGTCAAGCCCGTACATCTTGTCGCGCAGGCTCTTGTATGGAGCGGCGTTGAGCGCTTCGGTGAGACCGGTCGCGTCGAGCGTTGCCGAGGTGAAGGTGAAGACCTCAGACCCTGCTGGGATCAAGGCGAGGACGGCAGCTTTGGCAGCAGCGCCGTCGGCGACCACTGTGGCGGAGAAGCCGTGCTTGTTGAGCGCTGCTACGGCGCGATCGATCTTGGCGGCGTCGGCCACCTGCTT
>JAEMRB010000092.1 GCA_016463555.1 Chloroflexota bacterium | reverse complement strand
GGCCGCCGCGCAGCGCCCAGTAGGCGGGAACGTGGGTGTGGCCGTGAAAGAGCACTGGTGTAGAGAGCGCAAGCAAGTTCTCACGTGCACCCCCAGCATCGATCACGTATTCACCGAGCGGATCGCGTGGGCTGCCGTGCACCAGCGTTGCGGCACCCATCTCGCTGATCTTCGGCAGCGCGTGCAACCACGATGCGTTCTCGGGGGTGATGTGCGTCGCGGTCCAGCGAACCGCAGCAGCGGCGGCGGGATTGAACCATCTCACGTCGAGTTCACCGAGCACCGCCGCGTCATGATTTCCCATCACGCCAGCGGCACCGCGCTCGCGCAAGAGTGCAACGACCTCGTTCGGCTCGGCGTTGTAGCCAACGATGTCGCCGGTGTGCCAGATGGCGGCATCTGGGGCGACTCTATCAATGTCGGCAAGCACCGCCTGCAGCGCGGCGAGGTTGGCGTGAATGTCGCTAACGACCGCAATCTTCACAGCAGCCTACCCGCGCCGATTGCGCAAGCGGTCAAGGAGCCCGAGCCGCCAGGCGATTACGAGCAGCACGGCCGGCACGCCAACGATCAGCAGCAGCGTGTCGAGCGGCTTCAGCCACTCCTTCACCTGCTCCCAGTTCTGGCCAAGTGCCGCGCCACCACCAATGAGGGCGCTGTTCCATATAAGAGAGCCCACGGCGCTATAGAGAAGGAAGCGACCGAGCGGCATGCGGGCAATGCCGGCAGGGAACGAGATAGCGGTGCGCAGGAGTGGAATGAAGCGGCTCCAGAAGACGATCTTGCCGCCGTGCCGCGCAAAGAAGGCATCGGCGCGGTCGAGGTCAGCAGGGTTGATGCGCACGATGCGGCCGAAGCGGTTCAGCAGCGGCCGGCCGCCATAGGCGCCAATGGCGTAGGCGCCCCAGGTGCCGACCAGGCCACCCAGGGTGGCGGCGGCGATCGTGGGGATCAGGAGCCAGCGCCCCCCGGTCAGCGGCTCGACCGCCGTAGGGTCGGCCACCAGGAAGCCGGCGAAGGGGAGGATGAACTCGCTCGGCACGGGGAAGCTGGAGGCGTCGACCGCCATGGCAATCGCCACGCCGAGGTAGCCCACCGCCTCGTACATGCTCGTGATCAGGGGGATCAGGACCTCGTCTAGCCAACTCAACATGCCCTGATCGTGCCAGAGTTCCGCCCGCTATGATTGGGGCATGGATATGTTCACGCTCCCGTTCCTCCACCCGATCGAGTTCTTCATCTCGATGGCGATCGGTGGCGGCTTCGTCTTCATCTTCCAGAGGGCCGCAATGAGCTCTGAGCAGCGCGAGACCCCCTGGGTGCGCCGCTTCGTCACCGGCCCCAACGGCAAGATGTTGTGGGGCGGCGCCTGGCTCGTCTGGGCGGTCGGCTTCGGACTCCTCCTTGGCACCTTCACCGACAAGACCGCCGCATCGCCGTACGGCTCGGTCGGCCTCGTCGCCCTCTTCTCGGGATTCTTCCTGATGATGGGCTTCATCTGGGCGACGATCGGCGAATAACTACCATGCTGCGCCGCCTGCCCGCCGCCGTGATGGCGGCTCTTTTTATCTTCGGCGCTATCGCCGCACCAGTACCTGCGCGCGCAGAGACCACCACCTCGTCAGCCGAAGCAGTTGAGTCCTTCGACTCACTGACCGTTCGCTTCGCCTACAACACCAGTGTCGGCACGGCGGTGAGCGACGACGGCAAGACGCGCGAGATCGAACTCCGACCAGGGCAAGACGCAGAGACCGCACTCGCCGCATGGGAGAACAGTGTCGGCGTCGTCGCCGTCATTCCGAACATTCCCGTCACCGCCCTTGCAGAACCGATCGACCCACTCTGGGCTGAACAGTGGGATATGAAGGCACCAACGCCAACGGCAACGAATGGCGGCGCCGCAAACGTTGCGAGCGCATGGAGCTCCGCCACCGGCGATGGCGTTGTCGTTGCAGTCATTGATACCGGTCGTACGGATCACCCAGACCTGCTCGCGGCGATGCCCGACGGTTGGGGCGTCGACATGATTAGCAACAGTAGTTCCGCGCGCGATACTGATGGGCGCGATATGGATCCAACAGACATGGGCGATGCATGCGGATGGTCATCGAGTTGGCACGGAACGCATGTTGCGGGCACGATCGCAGCGCAGCCGAACGAGATCGGTGTGGTTGGTATCGCCCCAAGTGTCAAGATCCAGCACGTTCGCGTTCTTGGAACATGTGGTGGCACGTTTGATGACGTCATTGACGGAATTCGTTGGGCGGCTGGGCTCACCACCAATTGGTACGGGGCGTCATGGAGCGCCTTTGGCCTAACAAACAACGCGCACCCTGCCGACGTGATCAACCTCTCGCTCGGTGGTTGGGGCGGCTGCTTCAGTGAGCTGCAGAGCGCAATTAGCGCGGCGCACTCCGCCGGAACGCTTGTCGTTACCGCCGCGGGAAACAGCAACCAGGATGTTGCAAACTTCACTCCAGCAAATTGCAACGATACGGTGACGGTCGCCAGTGTCGGCCGCGTTGGCGCGCGCGCCTACTACTCAAACTTCGGTAGTGGCATTGACATTGCCGCAGCGGGTGGCGACATGTCGCGCGACTCAGGTATCTTGAGCACGCTTGCTACGGGCGCGACCGACCTGACCGGGTACACCTACGCGAACTACCAAGGAACGAGCATGGCGGCGCCACACGCCGCAGGGGTTGCCGCACTCGTTGCAAGCGCGCATCCAACGTGGGGGCCAGCGGAGATCGAGCAGGCTCTCTATGTAGGAGCTCGGCCGTTCCCATCCGACAACACCTCACCATGCGTGACCACGAGCGAAACACCCACAGGTTCGCAGCAGCGCTGTGGTGTCGGCATTCTTGACGCGGTTGGTGCTCTCTCACTGGCCGAGCCGAACCTGACGATTACGGCACCAACGAGCATGGCGGTGGGCACAACCGCAACGGTCAGCGCCGCTAGTGATCAGCCTGGAGAGGTGTTGCTCACTGTCGCTTCGACAAGTGCCGCGATCTGCACCCTAGCGAGCACCACGCTCACCGCAACGAGCCCTGGCATCTGCACCCTGAACGCGGCAACTCCGGCCACCGCCGACCATGTGGCGGCGAGCGCGACGCTCGACGTTACGATCACGGGCACGCCACAGACGATCGATTTTGGGGTTGGACCGCTGCTCACAGCGGCATACATCCCGTTCGGCACAACTCCGCCGGCGCTGGCCGCCACCGCGAGTTCCGGACTACCAGTCACCTATGAAATCAGCACGCCGAGCATCTGTGAGGCACTCGCCCCCGCGAGCCCCTCCGAGGCGTGGCGCCTGCGCCTGCTAGACGTGGGCACCTGCACCGTGCTCGCGACCCAGCCAGGGAACGCCGTGTACGAGCCAGCCACCTCGGTCGAGCGCAGCTTCACCATCGTGCAGGGGAGCCAAACCATCACCCTTCCCACCCTGAGTAACCGCGCCTTTGATCCGACCATCGCACAGGTCTTGCCGCGCTTCAGCAGCGCCGGCCTGCCACTCAACTACGCGGGCCTCTCGAGCAGCGTGTGCGAGCCGCAATTTAATGGCGCCAACTTTGAGATCCGAGTCTTCACGCCAGGCACCTGCACCATTCGTGCGGAGCAAGAGGGAACGAGCACCTATCGTGCGGC
>JAEMRB010000091.1 GCA_016463555.1 Chloroflexota bacterium | reverse complement strand
GCCTCAGAGAGGGCGATCGGGATGCTCGCAGCGGAGGTGTTCCCGTAGCGGTCGAGGTTGACGAAGATCTTCTCCATTGGGAAGTCGATCGCCTTAGAGACGTGCTCGATGATGCGCAGGTTCGCCTGGTGCGGGATCACCAGATCTACCTCTGGAACAGTCAGGCCCGCGCGCTGAATCGCCGTCGTTGCGACGGCAGCCATGGTGCGCGTGGCGTATACATAAGTCTTCGCCCCATCCATCTTGATCAGCGGATCGGCGTCGTCACCCGAGCCACCAGGAATCCAGAGCGCGAATGCCCCCGACGGGTCGGCGGAGAGTTCGAAGCTCAGCGTGCCTGGGCGCGTGGCGATGTTCTGATCGTCGTGTAGGTCGAGTGCATCGAGCACGATCGCACCTGCTCCGTCGCCAAAGAGAACGCAGGTCGAACGATCACTCCAGTCGACCACGCGCGAAAGCGACTCGGCGCCAATGACCAGTGCGCGCTGGCCGAGGCCGGCGGTGAGGAAGCCGTGCGCCACGGCGTACGCGTAGGCGAACCCGGAGCAGGCGGCAGAGAGATCGAAGGCGGCGGCGCGATGGCTGCCGATCGCCTCCTTCACCAGCACCGCGGTGCTCGGCATTGGGTGATCAGGGGTGAGGGTGGCGACCACGATTAAGTCAACGGAGTCGGCAGAGACGCCAGCAACGGCGAGTGCGCGGGCGGCGGCAATCGCACCCATTGATGCGGTGGTCTCGTCGGCACCAGCAATGTGTCGTTCCCGAATGCCGGTGCGCGTGCTGATCCACTCGTCACTCGTCTCAACAATCTTCTCGAGATCGGCGTTGGTGATGACCGCCTTCGGCACCTCGTGTCCCCATCCGACGATGTGGGTCGTACGATTCGGCAGCGCCGCTAAGCCAGTCTCGCCACCAATGCGTGTAGCGTCGCCGTTGGTCAGCGGTCCGCTCATGCTGGCTCCACCTCGATGATCGGCGTCTTCGCCTTCACCAGGAGACCGTCTTGCGCAATGATGCGCACCACGCGACCCGCCTTGTCGCTCTTGATCTCGTTGAAGAGCTTCATCGCCTCAATGAGGCCGATCGGCTGGCCAATCGCCACGATCGATCCAACACTGATGAGTGGCGCGGCGCCCGGCGACGAGGCGGCGTAGAAGATGCCGGTGAGCGGTGCGTTCACCACCGAGCCGCTCGGTGCGGCTGCGCTCGCTGGCGCGGCTGCAGGCTTCGACCCTGTTGGGAGCGGCACCAGGGCGGCGCTGGCAAGGCTCTCGGGTGTGGCGGCGGCGGCCGCTACGACGTGACTCCCCTGCACCGCGCTACGGCTACGCACCACCACACGGGTGCCGCCCGCGGAGAGTTCAACCTCGGCGAGGCCACTCCCGTCGGCGACCACAGCCAGGCGGTCGATGATCTCAATGAGCGCGGCGTCGTCGGAGGTCAGCGGCAGGTTGGCGGGCAGGCGTACGCCGCTCCGGCTCTCCCCCTTCCGGGGTCGTGGCGGCATGTTCTGCACTGGGGCAGCCGCGGCGGTTGGCAGGGCGCTCTCAATGAGTCGTGATGGATCCCGTGGCGCCAGTCGCTCAATGGCTGGGGTCGACGGCGGAGTCACGTCGCTCACCGGGACGACCTCCGGTGCGCCACCGCGCGCGCGGCGTGCTGCATCGAGCGCCGCCTCAAGGGCGCGGCGTGCACTCTTCTGTAGTCGAACGCGGCGCTTCTCCGGCATCACCTCCCCTCCCACTTCGCAAAGAGGAGTGCCGAGTTCTGGCCGCCGAAGCCGAAGGCATTTACCAGCGCCAGGTTGATCTGCTGCGACGCAGGCGCGCCGGTGACGATGTTCAGCCCAACGGCCGCCGGATCTGGCGCGGTGAGATTCAGCGTTGAATGCACGCGACCATCGCGCATGGCGCAGATCGTGGCGATGGAGCCGAGGCCGCCCGCGGCGCCGAGGGTGTGGCCGATGGCGCTCTTGGTGGCGGTGACACTGGCGCGCGAACCTTCGCCGAGGATCGTACGAATCGCCTCGAGCTCCGCCTTGTCACCCTCGGGTGTTGAGGTGGCGTGCGCGTTGACGTGATCGATCTCTGCACCGGTGCGACCCGCCTTGGCGAGTGCGCGTCGTGCGGCGCGAACGGCACCGGAGCCACCAGGTGCTGGCAGGGTGATGTGCAGCGCGTCGGCGGTGGCGCCGTAGCCAACGAGTTCGGCGAGTGGCGTCGCACCGCGGGCGAGTGCCACGTCGAGTCGCTCCAGCAGGAGGATGCCGGCACCTTCCGACATGACGAATCCATCTCGACCACTATCGAACGGTCGTGACGCGGTAGCAGGGTTGCCACCCGTTGACGATGCGCCGCTGCGCGAGAGGGCGCGCATGTTGTTGAATCCCGCGATCACAACGGGGTGCAGCGCCGCCTCGGTGCCGCCAGCGAGGGCCGCGGTCGCGTCGCCGCGACGAATCATCTCGTACGCCTCACCAATGGCGTGTCCGGCGGTGGCACAGGCGCTGACTGCGCCGAACGATGGTCCCTGCGCGCCAACGTGAATCGCCACCTCGCCCGAGGCCATGTTGCCGATGGCGGCGGGGATCATAAAGGGCGAGATGCGACCGGCGCCGCGCTCGGCGAAGACGGCGGCCTGCTCGAAGAGTGTGGTGGCGCCGCCAAGACCTGATCCGATGATTGTGGCGACGCCTTCGGATGACTCGCCAGGGGTGAAGCGTGGCGGCAGCCCGGCCGAGGCGAGCGCCTCAGCGGCGGCGGCAATGGCGAAGTGGGTGAAGCGATCGAGGCGCTTGATCTGCTTCGGCTCGAGCACATCAGAAGGATCGAAGTCGATCGCCTGGCCGCCGAAGTCGACCTCTTGGCCGGTCAGGTCCAAGCCCTGCAACGCGCGAACGCCAGAGCGTCCGGCGAGGAGGCCCTCCCAGAGTGCGGCGACGCCACGGCCGAGCGGTGAGACCGCCCCCATCCCCGTAACGACGACGCGCTGCTCGTTGCTCATCGCACCAGCTTCCCGGAGCGCAGTGTTGCGGCGCGATAGGTGTCGCCGGTGAGTGCCCGTGCACTGATCGCGTCGGCGACCTTTTCAGTGTCGTAGCTGGCACGATAAATCTCAGCTTTGATGCTCTTCTCCTCGGGATCAATGTCGATCACGGTAAAGGCGGCGGTGGCGTCACCGTCGTACGGCAGGCCAACGGAGCCCGCGTCAACGAGCACCTTCCAGCCGTAGTCCTTCACGCGCGCGGTGTGGGTGAAGCCCACGCAGACAACGCGCGAGTCGGTCTGGCCGAGCAGCTCCAACGTGGTTGATGGATCAAGGTCGGCGCTCAACGGAATGGTGCGCGAGCCGGGCGAGGCGTGGCAGAAGGTGATGGCGATCTCGCCGTAGCGAATGCGTCGCTCGCTCGGCAGCGAACGGAGCCACTCGATGCGATCGTCATCGAGCGCATCCGACGCCCACTCAACAGCGGCCTTCAGTCCAGGTGGCAGGCCACCGGCGAGGCTCGGGAACGAGGCGGCGTAGTCGAGGTCGGCCACAGCGATATCGCCCGTGCCCGCGGTGACCAGGGCGCCCTTCTTCTGCAGCTGCTGAATCAGGTCGATCGTTTCCGAAGGCTGCGGACCGAAGAGGGCATGATCGCCGAGGATCGCCACCTGGTCAGGCTTCAGCGCGGGGAGGC
>JAEMRB010000090.1 GCA_016463555.1 Chloroflexota bacterium | reverse complement strand
TCGTCGGGGTGCACCTGCACCGAGAGTCGATCTTGCACATCGAGCAACTTCACCAGCACGCCGCCCGGCTGTTCGTCGGCATCACCGAACCAGGCTTCGCCAATTGGGCCACTCGGCGCCGCGTCGGGGGCGAGTGCGCGAAGGCGATCGCCGCCCCACACGCGCCCAACGAGGCGAGGGGCTAGCAGCCTGGTCGAGGCGTTCAGCGTATCCACGCCACCCAGTCTAGGTGGCTCTCAGGGGAAGGTGATGGTGTAGGTAGTTGTCCACGCTCCCCAGTTCGTGCTGGTTGCCGCGGTTCCCTTGATCTTGCAGGTCTTGCCTGCGTCTGCCGCAACTGGGGCAAGCGTGAGCTTGTTCGCGGCCAAGACACAGGCGTTCTTCGACGCGGTCACGCCAGTGGTGATCTCTGACCACGTGATCTTCGGCATCACCGTCGAAGTGGTTTGATACCCGACCGTGTTCGCATCGTCGGCGTAGAGGCCAAGTGTCTGTACCACCTTGGCTAGCGAGACAGGCGAGGTCGGAGCAATCGATGGTGCACCGAGTGTTCCCTTGCTCAGGGTGTACACGTAGTAGTTGACACCAGGCAGGTATGGAGCAGCCGCCGCGGCGGTGATGCCCACTTTGCAGGTGCCCGGCTTCTTAATGTGCAGATAGGCGCGGCCGCCGCTCGACTTCACCTCGCAATAGGCAGAGGAGGCTGAAGTGACGGCATACGTCTGGGTGGCGCCCGATTCTGTCGCTGACGCTGGAAGCTGATGCCACCCCGTGATCCCAGTAGTAGAGGCGTGACCGAACTTATACGGCACGGTGAGGCTTGTCCCGAACGTAAAGACCGCCATCTTCGCCGTGACATCGAGTGCGCCGCCGCCTGAGCCGAAGATTGGCGTCGCACCCTCGCTATCGCTGGCGCTCGCGATCCCGAACCCCGCGGGTGCGAATTCGCTGCTGTCGGTGCCATCAACGACGAGGTCTGGCGCTTCATCTTCGGAGGCTGGATAGTCGATATCACCCGGCTTCTCACCGCCGAAGTAGAAGCCATCGGCAGATGTAGGGTCATTCACTGTGCTGACATCACCCTCGGCCGAAGGATCATCAGGCACGGCTGTGAGCACGTCCGAAAGTTCGTCGCTGAGGTCTGCAAGGGTTGCCGCGGGCGGCATCATCTCTTCTAGATCCATTTCGACGGACACCACGCTGCCACCGCTGGCGACGACGACGACATTGACAGCGCCCGTCGTTGGGTCAGCCTCCACCGCAATCGTCTCGGCGGAGCCGATTGCGCTCTTTAGCGCAAGTGCCGAGGCAAATCCCATCGGGGCGAAGGTGACTGCGCCGTCCAGGCTGTAAAGGGCTGCAGAGGTTGACGCTGTGGTGCCGGTGCCCGCGTCCTTCTTGATGGCAAAGACCAGGCCGGTGTCGCAATCCATCTTGAGGTCGCGATAGTCGCCACCCTTGTAGCCACTCGTCGTTACCGCTGGGCTACTCACCACGATCTCGGCAGGCGTTACGTCATCTTTATCATCCAAGAAGGCGTAGATGCCCTTGATCTTCAGCAGCTTCCCGTCGTCGTAGCCACCCGCGGAGCTCTCGTCGGAGACGGCGAGCAGGGCCAGGTCTTCAACCGTATCAGCGATGCCAACACCGAGCGAGTTCCCCAGAACGATACCGCTGGCGTCGACGGTAGTGGCATCATTCGCGCAATAGCTCACGCCGCCGATGCGGCCAGAAAGCTGAACTGCCGTGTTGCCTGATGAGAGAGCCGTACCCGGGTGGCGGGTAAAGGTTGTGCCGTTCATGTAATACAGGTCGTCGATGCACGGTTGATCGCCGACCTTTTCGTCGTCGCCATCAGCCTTGAACTTCACGAGCACCGCAACATACTGGTCGTTGGAGTTGGCCTGGCTTGATGGTCCGGCGCCGAGGATCACCAGGGCTGCGTCTGCACCTTGGATCCCCGTGATTGACACGGTGTCGGCACTACCAGAGAGGCCAAAGTAGGCCCCGTCAAACTGGTCACCTTGGATCCCGGTGTTGGTGGCGATACTGCAGCCCATAGTTTTTTCGAACGGGTTACCTGGGTTGGCGCGCTCCTCGCGGATCGCACCCGCAACAAGCGCCGAGCCACCCATCGTTTCTACCGGCGCATCAAAGTCGACCGTGGTGCAGTTGTCAGCCACCCCTACCGTGCAGCCAGAGACACCATCTGAGAGATCGCCGTTGCCGTCACCAAGCACCCCATTCGCAATGTCTCGCGCTGTGAGCCATTCACCGTCGGTGAAGTGGGCGACCGCAAAGCCGCCGCCCGTGAGCGATCCGCTAAGGATCCAGTTGGTCCCCTGCTCGCTGGCACCCGACCCTTCGTTGCCACCCTTCCACCAGGCGATCGTGTTGGAGCCGCCGCCGGCGAAGGTGTAGTAGCTCTGGCCACCGTCATAGCTGATAACCGAGCGGCCACCACCCGTGAACGAGAAGGTGGCGACCACGCCATTTGGGTCAGACGGGTTGAAGGCGGTGTCGCGAACGACTGGGGCTGCGAGGCCGGTGACGGCAAATCCACCGGCACTTGATTGCGTTCCTGCGTCCGCTCGGTTGGCGATGAAGTTCCAGGCGCTATGCGATGCCTGCGGGAAGAGCGGCACGTAGTTCGCCGTGGCGGAGCCCAAGAACTTGACGTTGCCATCAGCCGCTGCGCGGCTCCACACCGCCGCCTTCACGAGGCCACGGGCACCGTCACCTGAGATCACGACGGAGCTGCCGGAGACGCCCGTCTTGAAGTTGAAGGCGCTGTCGAACGCGGAGCCGGTGTTGTTGTTGGCGCCTGGGGCGTCCATCACAATGACATCGCCATAACCGGCGCCAATCGCGCTGCCGATATCACTCGTTACCTTCACGTTGATTCCATGGACGATGATGCAACTGCGGATCATCGCGACAGTGCCGTAGTACTCCCCTGAGGTTGCGCCGTAGCCGTCGCTGTCCTGGAAGCCGAGCATCGGGGCAAGAGAGCCTACGGCTGGGGTGGTGTTCTCACCACACGTCGCCATCGTGCGGCGATTTGGGTTAGGCGCGCACTCTGCGTCGCCACCGCCTGCGGCTTGGCCGATCGCGCCATCCTTAACTGGCGCTACACCGTCAGGGCTGGCCTCGTTGCAACCATCGTCAACGAGGGAGTTGCCGCCTCGCGAGTAGAGGTTGTTCTGGATCACGTGGTCATCGCCCGAATCTTCATCGGCGTCGAACGCCGTTGCGGCAGTCTCCCAATGGTCGGTGTCGTCATACGTGCCGAGGGCGGTGATGGCTCGATCATTGGTCACCCAGGTAGCGATGCGTACCGTTGCCGTGCTATTTGAACCACTCAATGAGCGATCCCAAATCACAACAGAGCGCGGCCCCTCGTAGTCAGTCGTGAGCGTGCCGTTGTCTTCGGTGCTGTCGTTGTTGATGTCTTCTGCCAACCAGCCGGAAGGGCCACCGAACACCATGAGATCTTGTGCAGCCTGTCCTCCGCTCACGGTGGTGTCGCGGCTCAAGGCGCAGCCTTCTACGTCGGCGCAGCCATCAAGATCTTCATCTTGGTATGGGCTCTTCACCTCAAAGAGTGTTGCCGCTGCCCGAGCTTCTGCTTCCGCATCACTGTCATACACGGTGAAGTTGGCGCTGAGGGCGAGCGCGGACAGGAGATCACTAGAGGTGTACAACTTCTGAGTGCCTGTGGGCACCGCCCGAGGGAGTTCAGCGATAACTACGCCGCCTGTGGCTCCCTGTTGCGTCGCAACGTACACGCTGCTAACGCCAGGCTTTGCGGCAAAGAGCCAGCCGGTCCAGGTTCCCCTTGT
>JAEMRB010000089.1 GCA_016463555.1 Chloroflexota bacterium | reverse complement strand
GTCGTTGCCTACGAACCCGTCTGGGCGATTGGCACCGGCAACCCGGCCTCGGTAGAGATTGCTGAGGCGATCGCCAGCGGCCTACGGAGCGCACTCCATCGAGACGAGCTCCCCGTACTTTATGGAGGCTCTGTGGACGCAGCCTCAGCAGCAACATGGTTCGGTACGCCGACACGGCGCACCGCTCTCGATGGCCTCCTCGTGGGCGGCGCCTCCCTTCACGCCGATCGCTTCGTTGCCATCGTGCGTGCCGCGCTGGCCGCGACGGAACCTGCGTGATGCCGGGCACCACGCGTCGTCTTGCACTGATCATCGTTGACGGGTTTGGCGTGAGCAACGGTGGCGCCTGCGACGCGATCGCTGCTGCTTCGATGCCGAACTGGCGTGCGCTCTGCGCGCAGCACCCGCATACGACACTCGGCGCGAGCGGCGAGGCGGTTGGACTTCCGGCTGGCCAGATGGGGAACAGCGAGGTCGGCCACCTGAACATCGGGAGCGGACAGCGCGTACCGCAAGACCTTCCGCGCATCGATGCGGCGATTGCCGACGGCTCATTTGCACAGATGGCCGGCCTGCGTAGTGCACTGAGCGCAGCGCAAGAGAGCGGCCTGCATCTGATCACGCTCCTTGGGGGCGGCGGCGTGCATGCCAACGATCGCCATGCAATCGAGGTGTTGCGCGCCGCTCACGAGGCTGGCGTCCCGCGGATTCTCGTGCACCTGCACCTTGATGGCCGCGATACGCCACCCCGTTCGGCCGCGGCAGCCCTCACCTCGTTTCAGCAGCGCATGAGCCAGGCGGCGCCATCAGCGCAGATCGCGACCATTGGGGGGCGCTACTACGGCATGGATCGTGACGCGCGTTGGGAGCGCACGGCTGCCGCACTCGAGGCCATCGTTCTCGGCGGCGATCGCCTGGCGAATAGCCCAGAGCTCGCCCTCGAGGAGGCGTACGCGCGCGGTGAGAGCGATGAGTTCGTCCTACCGACGAGGGTGGCGCTGCGCGACGCAGCAGCGATTCGATTCGCCCCCTCCGACGTGGTGATCCATGCAAATTTCCGCGCCGATCGAGCGCGACAACTCGTTCGTGCCCTAGCCGCACCAGAGTTGTCTGAACTTGCTCGTCCCGCCACTCTCCCAGTGCGTTGCTGGGGGATGACCTCCTACGGAGAGGGAGAGGGGCTCGCGCTCGTGCAGCCAATCTTTGGGACCTCTGTTGTGCCATCACTCGCCGGGCTCGTTGCCGCCGCGGGCATGCGCCAGCTCCACGTTGCAGAGACAGAGAAGTACGCGCATGTGACCTACTTCTTGAATGGCGGTATTGAAGAGGAGTTTCCGGGTGAGCGGCGCATGCTCGTACCGAGCGACCGCGTCGCCACCTACGACCTGGCACCCGAGATGCAGGCGGAGGCGATTGCGGCGGCGGTTGTCGCCGCTCTTGAGGATGGCGAGGAGAGCTTCATTGTTGCCAACATCGCCAACCCCGACATGGTCGGCCATACGGGTGACTTTGCCGCCACGGTACGCGCTTGTGAAGCCACTGACCACGCCATTGGCGCGATCGCAGCAGCGGCTGCGGCGGCTGGCGTGGCCCTGATGATTACGGGCGACCATGGCAATGCTGAGGAGATGTGCGCCGCTGACGGCTCGCCGCTCACGAGCCACACCCTGCAGCGAGTGCCCCTGCTGCTCGCGTACGGCGAGGGCTCAGGGGCAGCGCTGGCAGAGGGGGACCTTCGAGACATCGCCCCTACCGCCTGCGCCCTCTTGGGCCTGCGCCCTGACCCGGCAATGACGGGGGAGTCACTCCTGCGACCCTAGCCTCCAGGCGCCTCCTGCGTGGGTCGGGTGGTAGAGTGAACGCAAGAAGAGATAGTCCAGTAGGAGGACCTATGAATCCAGTACTTGCACTCGGACAGATCGTCGTCAGCATCTTTTTGATCATTGCCATCCTGATGCAGTCCCGAGGGATCGGCCTCAGCTCTGCCTTCGGTGGGGACTCCAGCGTCTATCGTTCCCGCCGCGGCGTTGAGCGCCAGCTACTCCGCTTTACGGTCGCGTTGATCATCCTCTTCGTCGGCTTCTCGGTGCTCGGCTACCTCCAGACGAACTAAGTCGGACCGCCCTGGTGCGCAGGCAATACGGCGCTCGACAGGGGATCACCCGCAAAATCGCCGCGGTGATCTTCGCCGCCGCCGCACTCTTTGCCGGGGCTGCCCAACTCGGCCTGACCAGCGCTCAAGTCCCAGGAGTTGGCGCGCCAGGCGGGGAGTTGCCATCTGGCGAAGGGGTGCTGACCGTTGGCGTTGTGGGGATCGCCTCAACGCCACTTCCGCTCTTCGCTGAGACCGCCGCCGATCGTGCCGTTGTATCACTGACCTATCGAAGCCTGACGCGCCTTGATGCCAGCGGGTGGCCAGGACCGGACGTGGCCACAGCGTGGAGCGTCGCCGCCGACGGACTCTCGTGGACGATCACACTGGACCCAGCTGCGCACTGGCAGGACGGATCCACGGTGACCGCGGCCGATGTGCTCACGACGATCTCGATTGCGTCGGAGCTCGGCACCGCGGGCGGGTATTGGCAGTCGATCACTGCGGAAGAGGGCGATGATGCTGGCACGGTGCGAATGAGCGCCTCACGGGCGCTGGCAAACCTCCCAACGATGCTCAGTTCGCTGCCACTCCTCTCTGCGACGCAGTTTGCCGGGCTCAGCGCGGCACAGATCCCAGACTCTGATGCGGCGAAGGTGCCGCAGGGGAGCGGCCCGTATCGCATTACGAGCATCTCCTCTGGGGGCGCTGGCCTGGTTCGGCGAACCGATCTACTCGCCTCTGACCAGGCAGCCCTTGCTGCGGCTGGCACATCAGCAGAGAAGATCGCGCTCTACTTCTTCCCCGACGCCGCATCGGCACTGCGCGGCTGGAGCACAAGTTCGCTCGATCAGCTTGTGGGGCTCGATATTGCCGATGCACGTCGCGGCACCGCTGCGCGAGGGAGAACGATTGAGCTCGGCTCAACGGTCTTCTCGGGGATTGCTACGAACCTGCGACCAGGAAGCGTGCTGCGCGACCCTCGGCTGCGAGCGGGCCTAGCAGCGCTCCTCGACCCTGTTGCGATCACCAACGTATTCGGCGGCTCCGTTGCACGGACACCCGTGTCGCCGCTCTCGTGGGGCTGGAGCGCACTCCCTGACGCAACGAGTGGCGTTGACTATGCGACGAGCCTGTTCAAGTCGGTCAAGTGGAAGCAGGGGACTACGGGGTGGTCGCTGCCAAGTGGCGCGGCCGCGAGCCTTGAGATTCTCACCTTGCCGGCGCTGGCGCACCCTGCTGACGCCGCGGTCGCGGCGCAGGCGGCGGCGGCGTGGACGGCCTTCGGTATCCCAACTCAGGTGACAGAGCTCTCTCCTATCGACCTCACCAGCCGCCTAGCATCTGGAGCGTTCCAACTTGCCGTTCTGAACGTTGATGTTGGCATCGATGTTGATCTCTACCCACTCCTCGGGTCGGGGGCAGTCCTGACCGGCGGCAACGTCGCGGGAATCCAGCTTAAGGATCTTGACGTGTTGCTCAATCGCGCTCGCCAGCCAGGCGACCGGGCTGCACGCACGGCCTCCTTGGTGGCCCTGCAGAAATGGCTTGCGGAGACGAACTACATCTTGCCAATCCGCTTCCGTTCGGTCGAACTCTTGAGCTCAAGCCGCGTCACTCAGGTGGCCCCAATGCTCGTGGGCGAGCCAGAGAGCTACCTGCGGGCTGTGCTATCCTTCCGCCTCGCGACCCCCTAAGAGATTAGGGGGTTCGAACGGGTCGAGGTGGCGGAATTGGCAGACGCGCTGGCTTCAGGAGCCAGTGTC
>JAEMRB010000012.1:8610-15215 GCA_016463555.1 Chloroflexota bacterium | reverse complement strand
GGGGTGAGGAGCGCCTGCGCATCCATCGCATCCATATCTTCGACGCCGTAGCGGAACTGCACGGGGATGCCGCGGTCGCGCAGGGCACGAGCAATGGTGTCGTGCATGACCGGCCCACGAAGGCTGCCAACGTGCACCGTCCCCGATGGGGTCTTCGAGTCGTTGACGACCTGGGGCCCGGAGACGCGTGCGGCGAGTTCATCTGCCCAATACATGCTGGGAATCCTAGCGCCCGCGGCGGCGGTTAGCCTCGCTGAGCGAGTTCGGTCAAGCGCTTGCGCAGTTTGCGCATCGCCGCCGCATCACGCACGGCCACGAAGAGAGTGTCGTCGCCCGCCACTGTGCCAACGATCTCGGGGAGGCGGAGGCGGTCGAGGGAGGCGGCAATGGCGTGTGCGCTCCCTGGGAGCGTCTTGAGCACCAGGATCGAACCCGCCACCGAGGCGTCGAGTGGGATCGCGCCGAGCAGGGCATGCAACCGCTCTTCCGAAGCGATCTCAACCGAGCGACCTGGGGCGAAGGCGTAGGCCGGCGAGCCGCCGCGATCCACCTTGATGAGGCCCAGCTCGGTGATGTCGCGGCTGAGCGTTGCCTGTGTGGCGGGGATCCCCTGCCGCTTGAGCGCCGCTGCCAGTTCCCGCTGGGTCCGGATCGCCTGCCGCGAAACAATATCGCGCAGGGCACGGTGGCGAACGCTCTTGCCGAGATCCATTACAGGCCACCTTGCAGCACGACAGAGGCAACGAGCACGGCGGCGAAGGCGAAACGATACGCCACGAAGATGCGCGTGCTGCCGCCATCCAGGATGCGGAAGAGCAGCTTGATGGCGAACAGCCCTGAGATAAACGCACTCACCACGCCAATGATGAGAAGCGGCGCACTCGCCGCAAGGTCTTCACTCGATTCAAGAAGTTGCTTCAGCTTAATGGTGCCAGCGCCAGCAATCGCCGGAATACCGAGCAGGAAGCCGAAACGTGCGGCCGCTTCACGACGGAATCCAAGTAGGAGTCCACCGCTGATGGTTGCACCAGAGCGACTAATGCCAGGGATCAGTGCCAGTGCTTGCGCGAGGCCGATCATGATCCCGTCGATCACACCAACGCTCTGCAGCGGCCGCTCGCGCGAGCCGAAACTTTCTGCAAACCAGAGCAGCAGCGCGCCTGCAGTCACCGCGCCCGCAACCACGAGTGGTGTGCGCACCGCACCCTCCAGTAGATCACCGGCTGCAACGCCCAGGATAACGGCGGGGATCGTGCCGATGACGATCGCAAGGATCAGGCGTTCGTCCGCCGGCTCGCCGCGATGGCGACCGAGCGAGGTGAGGGTGCGCAGCGCCACGCGGGTGAGCCGCATCACGTCACGCCGCAGCGCGACGAGTACGGCGGCGAGGGTGCCCAGGTGAATCACCGCACCGAAGGCGAGCGACGAGAGCAGCGGATCGCTGATGCCGAAGAGATACGGGATCGCATAGAGGTGTGCCGATGAAGAGATTGGCAGGAACTCGGTTGCACCTTGAACGAGTCCGAGCAACAGGGCGATGAGTGCTGCAGATACTGGATCGCTGCCCATCGCCTCTCCTCTCGTGCCGCTATGCGCCTAGCTGGCGCTGTGGGGGCATAGCATGAGGCGGCACCCCCAAAATGGGAAGCACCGCCTCATAGGTTTGCCGTAGCGCGCGGACTACCCGCGAATAAAGAGCGGAGCGAGGACTAGGGTGACCGTTGCCAGCAGCTTCACGAGAACGTGCAGCGATGGGCCAGCGGTGTCCTTGAATGGGTCGCCTACGGTGTCGCCAACAACGGCGGCCGCGTGGGCGTCGCTCCCCTTGCCGAGGACCTTCCCCTTCTCGTCCTTGAGTCCGCCCGACTCGATGAACTTCTTGGCGTTATCCCATGCGCCACCGGAGTTGTTCAACACCGTGGCCAGCAGCACGCCGCTGATCGTTCCGACGATCAAGAAGCCTGCAACCGCCTCAGCGCCGAGCAGCAGCCCAACGAGAACCGGGGTCGCCACCGCAACCACACCTGGTGCGATCATCTCGCGCAGGGCGGCAATGGTGGTGATGTCAACGACGCGCGCGTAGTCCGGACGAGCCTTGTAGGTCATGATTCCAGGAATCTCGCGGAACTGGCGACGAACCTCAACAATGATCGCCTGTGCCGTGCGCCCAACGGCGCGAATGGCGAGCGAGCTGAAGAAGTACGCGAGCATCGCGCCGATGAAGGCACCGATGAAGACGTTCACGTTCGCCAAGTTGACCGACTCGATGAGCGGCCTGCCGGCGCGTTCCAGGATTAGGTTCACCTTGTCGAGATAGGCCGAGAAGAGGAGGAAGGCGGCGAGCGATGCCGAGGCAATCGCATACCCCTTGGTAAGCGCCTTCGTCGTGTTGCCGACGGCATCGAGCTTGTCGGTCACGGTGCGCACCTTCTTCGGGGCGCGGCTGAACTCCGCGATACCACCGGCGTTGTCGGTGATCGGTCCGAACGTGTCCATCGCCAAGATGTAGGCGGTGGTCATGAGCATGCCGACCGTTGCAACGGCGGTGCCGAAGATGCCGAACTTCTCGAGCGCGACGCCCGAAAGGCCTGCGGCAAGTCCAGCCTGGGTGCCGAGCCAGTTCGAGGCGAAGATCGCCGCCGAGACGGAGACTGCAGTCACCAGCGTGGTCTCAAAGCCAACGGCGGTGCCAGCGATGATGTTCGTGCCTGCGCCCGTGCGGCTCGCCTCTGCGATCTCGCGAACCGGTCGATACGAGCCAGCCGTATAGAACTGGGTGATATAGACGAACGCCACGCTAGTGGCGAGGCCCACCAGGCCAGCGCCGAAGAACCAGAGCCATGCGTTGGAGTCACCGGCGTCCAACATCACCGCGCAGGCGAGTGCCAGACCCGCTGCGGAGAAGATGGTCGTTGCCCAGTAGCCGCGGTTCAGGATGTTCATTGGATTCTCTTGGTCGTTGCCACGCACGAAGGCCATGGCCAGGATCGTGCTGAGCAGTCCGAAGGCGTGCACCACGAGCGGGAAGAAGATCCACGATTCCGGGTGCGCCCAGCCCATCGCTTGCGCGATGTTGTAGGCGCTAACGCCCAAGATCATTGCGCCGATATTCTCGGCGGCGGTTGACTCGAAGAGGTCGGCGCCGCGGCCGGCGCAGTCGCCAACGTTGTCGCCCACGAGGTCGGCGATCACGCCTGCATTGCGGGGGTCATCCTCTGGGATCCCCTTCTCAACTTTGCCAACGAGGTCGGAGCCAACGTCTGCGGCCTTGGTGTAGATGCCGCCGCCGAGCTGGGCGAAGAGCGCAACGAACGATGCGCCGAAGCCGTAGCCGACGATCAGGAAGGGCGCCTCTGCTGGGCGCTCGAGTCCACCGAAGAAGACGAAGACGGCGTAGACGCCGAGCAGTGAGAGCGCCGCAACGAGGAAGCCTGAGACGGCTCCACCGCGCATTGCAACCTGCACCGCCTTGACGACGCCCTGACGGGCGGCGGCGGTGGTGCGCAGGTTTGCCTTCACGCTGACGTACATGCCGACGACGCCCGACACCATCGAGCAGGCGGCGCCAAAGATGAAGGCGATTCCGGTACGAATGCCGAGGTCCGCCCCATAGATTGGGGTGGCGGCAACAGCGGCCGTCTCAAAGTTGGCGATGAGCACGCCGATCAGCACCGCCATTGCCACGGAGAGGACACCGATGGTGAAGTACTGGCGTCGCATGAACGCGACGGCCCCCTCGAAGATCATGCCCGCAACGTCTTGCATGGCGGGCGTCCCCTTGTCGCGGCGCAGCACATCGCTGGCCATCCACAAGGCGAAGAGAATTGCGATAACCGCTGCTGGGAGCACGAGCCCCTGCAGCATGAGTGACGTGATTTCCATATTCGTATTTCCTCCGATGCGTCCAGTCCGTCGCGTGGCCGCGGTGCTTGGCACCGCGCTTCGGGTCGGGCGTCTGTCGGGCTGCAGGTCGCAAGTGCGACCCGCCAGGATGGGCTCCTGGTGAGGTGATGGTACGGGGAGGCCCCGCCGTGGGTCAACCGCTCACCCTCCCCCGCCTATACTCAGCGGGATGCGCCTCCGAAGACTTGCCATAGAGATCGTGCAGACGGTGGCGCTGACCATCCTCGCCTTCTATCTCCTGCAGACCTTCGTGGCGCAGCCCTTCCGGGTCGAGCAAGGCTCCATGCGCCAAACCCTTGAGCCAGGCCAGTACGTGCTTGCCGACAAGCTCACCGCGGCGCTAACCGGATACCACCGGGGCGACATCGTGATCTTCCGGCCCCCCAGCACCTGGCCTGGTGACGCGGCTGGGACCCCGTACATCAAGCGCGTGATTGGCCTTCCCGGCGAAACGATCGACCTGGTTGATGGGGTGGTCAGCGTGAATGGGGTCCCGATTGACGAGCCCTACACCTATCGCGATGGTGGCGGCGGCGGGGCCGGTGAGTCTGGTCGCTGGGTCCTGGGGGCGACTGAGCTCCTCGTCTTCGGAGACCACCGCTCGAACTCCTCCGACTCGCGTGCCTACGGCCCAATCCCCACAGCAGGCGTGATCGGGCGCGCCGTCTTGCGTTACTTCCCGATTGACCTGCTCACCATCATCACTCCGCCAACCTACCGACAGGCTGCACCCTAGATGCCCGGCCTTGAGCTGCCACTCGTTCTTATCGCCATCCTCTCTGGAACGCTGGCCGTCACCAGCGCCAGTCGGGGTGCATGGGTCGCCACCGCCGTCCTGGCGCTGAGCTCGAGCGCGCTGGAATTCTCTGTTGCAGATCCGAACCGTATCGGCCTGCTCCTGCGCCTCTCCGCCATCGGCATCGGCCTCGTTGCCGCAGTCCCTGGAAACCTCTTTGAGCGAGAGGCGTTGCGACGTGATCTCTCCCTGCGCACCCTGGTGCACACGCTGCGCGAGCATCCTGTTGTCATCGCCAGCGGGTTGGCTGGCCTCCTACTTGGCCTCGTGCCGCTTGCTCTCCCCATTGAATCGAGTAGAGATGCACTTCGAGCCGCCGGCATCGCCCTCCTTGTTGTTGGCCTGCCGCCGCTCCTTACGAGTCGCTTCATTGAGGCAACGACGCGCGCCGCCGTCGTCACCCTTGCGGGCACAATGCTCCTGCGCACCTCGATCTTTGGGGCACTTGATCCGCTCGGCGCGCTGGCGATTAGCGCAGGGTTCACCTGCATCCTGATCGTTGGTGGCAGTGTTGCAACGCGCATCTCGAATGCGGAGGAGGAGCGATGACCGAAGAGGTCACCCTGACGGCAATCCGCGCGCTCTTCCCCGTTCTGACGGCGCTAACCTCCCTTGCCCTGGTTCCACTCATTCAACTCTGGCGCGGATCGCAACGCGATGACGCCGCGACCTACGCAACGCTCGGCGTACAGCTCCTGCTGCTGGGGACCTCTGTTGGTGCAGCGCTCGCTGGCGCCGGCTATCTCTCAACGCTCACGATTGGCCAGATCACCATCGATCCTTCCGAGCCGGGTCGCCTGCTGGTGCTACTGGGCGGCATCGTCTTCGCCGTCATCGTCGGCGCTGGCGAGGGTCGTCGAGCAGGCACCATGGGACAGATTGCCCTCTTCGGTATCGCCGCGATTGACCTGGCACTAGCGATTCCATCCGGCATCGCGCCGATTGCGCTCCTCCTCTTCGCCAGCTTGGGTATCTCTGGCGCAGCGGCGAGCGGCAAGGATGATGTGGGTCGTGCACGTGCCGTCTTCCGCGACCTTCGAACCGTCTCGCTGCTGCTCCCTGCAGTTGTGATTGCGGAGATCCTGCGCACCGCAATCTCATATGCCGCGGTCGACGCCTCTTATGCGACGCCCGCATCGCTCGCCGCAGGAACGGCGCTCGGCGTCTCCATCGTGCTCATCGTGGCCGCAGGGGTCTTCCCCTTCCATGGCCGACTGATCAAAATCTTTGAGGCGCTCCCGATCGTGGGCTCACTCCTCGTTGGTGTGTGGATCCCCTCGGCACTGGCCCTGATTGTGATGAGTGAGCTCTCAGCGCTCTCAAGCAGCATCACCGATCCGCTTGGCGGTGCGATCGTGCCCGGCATCCTGCTCGCCGGGGCGGCAACGCTCGTCTTCGGTGCCATCTCTGCCCTGCTGCACGACGATATCGGTGAGATCGTTGGGTTCATCGCCGTGGGTAACGCCGGATGGTTGGCGCTCGCCGCGGCAGCGGCCCTACAGTCACCGGCCGACACCTCGTCACGCCTCATCGTGCTCCCCGGAATGTTGACGACCTCGCTCTTTGGCCTCTGGCTCGTGAGCGTTCGCCGACGATATGGAACCACCTCCATCAGTGAGCTTGGCGGATGGGCACGTCGCACTGGCGCAAATGGGATTGCGCTCGTCGCGGCGATCGTTGCGCTGGCTGCGCTACCGCCCGGTGTGGTGCTGGCCGCCCGGCTGAACCTTCTGCTGCTCGGCGGCAATCCGCTCATCGCACTCTTCGCGGTGATCGGTCAGGTTTTGTTGGTCGTTGCGGCGGCTCGACTGCTCCTTATTGGAATCACGCCGCAGAGTCAGACCGTGCATGAAGCGGAAACCCGACCGTTCGCCAACATCATCACCTTCTCGCTCGTTGCTGGATC
>JAEMRB010000012.1:0-8510 GCA_016463555.1 Chloroflexota bacterium | reverse complement strand
GCCAACGCCGAGCGTGACGGCATCACCAGAGGTATCGCCAGAGGTATCGCCAAGTGTGAGCCCGTCAGGTAGCGGGGAGATCTCGCCAACGCCGTAGCGACCAGTGGCCGCGGAGTGAACTACTCCTCGTCGGAGAGGATCCAGGCGTCGGTGGCGCGGGTGTAGTCGACGAGACCACCCTCTGGGAACCAGAGTGCAATCTCTGCTGCGGCCGTCTCTGGCGCATCGGATGCGTGAATCAAATTCTTTGCGGTCTCTAGTGCAAAGTCGCCGCGAATCGTTCCGGGGGCTGACTCGTGCGGCTTGGTTGCACCAACCATGGAGCGCACGACGGCGATGGCATTCGGCCCTTCAAGGACCATCGCGACAACCGGGCCTGACGAGATGAATTCCACGAGGCCCTTGAAGAAGGGGCGCTGTGCATGCACGGCGTAGTGCGTCTCCGCGAGCTTCGCGCTTACCGGCGTGATCTTGAGGGCGACGATCTTTAGGCCGCGCTCTTCGAATCGCGTGATCACTCGACCGGCAAGCTGGCGCTGTACGCCGTCTGGCTTGACGAGGACAAGGGTGCGCTGGCTGGTGCTCATAGCGGCAGGTTAGCCGATCTCGTTGGAGTGCGGTGTATCGTCGCTCGCCGTTGGCCATGCCCCCGTTGGAAGTTCGATCTGCACATACTGCTCGCCGCGATACTCCAACCAGCTCTTCACGGGTGCGGCATCTGGAATCTGGGTGCCGGCCTGGTACGCAATCTCCACCGCATCAGCGCCTGAGCGCAGCACGTAGCGAAGGTTCCCCGGCTCGCTCAGATCGAATTCGATGCTCTCAAAGGCATCAACATTGATGGTGATGGTGAGCGGGGTGAAGATTGAGGAGACCTCGGGGTCATCGCCCAACACCTCCTCGACCCAACCGTGACCGCGGACGATCTGCTCGCCATCGCGGAGGTGGCGGTAGGAGACCGTCTGGTGCAGGAGGGGGCGGAGGATATTCGCCTTATCGGCGCGCTGCACGACAAGGCCTCGGTTAACGAAGAGGCCGGGGGCGCGGTCGTGCTGTTCGTGATCCATGAGGGGGAGAGCCTACCGCAGAGCGGCTCCTCGCCGCACCCACGCCGCCCGCCCTATCATTGAGCGGTGCGCTACGCCGTTGATCTCGGGAATAGTGCGGCGAAGGCCGCCCTGCTTGACGGTGCCGTGGTGCGCCTCCCCGCCCCGACCGATCCCCGCGACGCCGTCGCCTGGGGTGGCGTTGCCGCCGAGCTGATCGCAGCGATCCGTACCGATGCACAGCGCGCAGGTGGAGCGGCAACCCTCCGCGTTGCGAGCGTGGTGCCAGCCGGCGCCGAGGCGCTCCGTGCTGCAGCGAAGAGCGCGGAACTCCCCATCGATTTCGTAAGCGCCGCCGATGTGCCGCTCGAGCTGGCACTCACCCCACCGGCCCTGATCGGCATCGACCGTCTCCTTGCCGCATGGCTCGCCTATACGGAGTACGGCGCCCCCACAGGGCGCGGCGCAATCGCCGTGACCCTCGGCACCGCACTCACCCTCACCTGCGTCGATCGAGGTGGCCGCCTCATTGGCGGCGCAATCGCTCCCTCTCCAGTGCTCGCCTCTCGCGCGTTGGCCAGCGGTGCCGCCGCACTGCCACTTGTTGCGATCTACGACGAGAGCCCCGATCTCGCTGGGCCGATCGGTGCGAACACCGCCGAAGCGCTCAGCGCCGGAATTCTTCGCGGCGCACGCGGTGCCCTCACCGCGCTGATCGCGGAGTCAATTGAAGAGATGTCACGCCGCGATCCTGGTGCACCAACGCCCGCCGTCGTACTGAGTGGCGGCGCGGCGCTCGCCGGTTGGTGCGCCACGGTTGCTGCCGATCATCGCGATGCGGAGTTTGTGCTGCGTGCGATCAACGCACTACCCGCAGCGGTGCGCGCATGAGCAAGCGCCTCGCCGGACGACTCATCGTCCTCGGCATCACCGGCTCCATCGCCGCCTACAAGTCGCCAGAGATCGTGCGTGCCCTGCGCGCCGAGGGTGCCGATGTGCAGGCGCTCCTAACTCCCGCCGCCACACGGTTCGTCTCACCGCTCACCCTGCGCACACTCACAGGGCACGCCGTTGATGCCGACCTGCTCGACCTGCTCCCCGACGGCCGCATTGGCCACATCGTTGCCGCCGACTCCGCCGATGCGATCCTGATCGCACCAGCGACCGCGCAGTGGATCGGCGCCATGGCGAGCGGCCTCGCTGGAGACGTGGTCACCGCCGCCTGCCTCGCCACCACCGCACCCGTGATCGTTGCCCCAGCAATGGATGGCGAAATGTGGGCGCATGCCGCCACGCAAACGAATGCGACGCGACTGCGCGATGACTTCGGCTACGCCCTTGTTGCACCGGAGAGTGGCGCGCTCGCGAGTGGCTCCACCGGCGTCGGCCGCCTCGCCGAAACTGCGGCGATCATTGATGCCGTCGTGGCCGCGATTGGCGCGGCACCAATTCGCGAACCGAACGAGAGCCGCCGCCCGCCAGCAGTACCCGCTGGTGATCTGTCGGGTCGTCGGATCGTCGTTACCGCTGGTGGCACCGAAGAGCCGATCGATGCGGTGCGCATCTTGGCGAACCGCTCATCGGGGCGTCAGGGGATCGCCCTTGCCGAGGCGGCGCGTGATCGTGGCGCCGACGTCACCCTAATCGCCGCCCGTGTCAGCGTGCCGCTCCCTGAGGGGGTCACCATCGTGCGCGCCATGAGCGTTGACGCGCTCGATGCTGCGCTGCGCAACGCACTCCTCGCCGCACCGAGCGGCGGCGCAGCGACGCCCGCCGACGCGCTCATTGCCACCGCCGCTGTCTCTGATTTCCGTGTCGCGGGCGGCCCGCTCACCGAGAAGCTGCGTCGCGATGGCGAGATCATCCTGCGTCTCACGCCAACACCCGACCTTCTTGCCGGATTGGCGCAGGCACTGGGCCCACGGGCCACGCGCCAGACACTGCTCGTGGGCTTCTCGGCAGAGGCGAGTGCAACGCCACGGGCGCGCGAGAAGTTGCAGCAGAAAGATCTTGACCTCATCGTCGCCAACGACGTCACGGCACCGGGCATCGGTTTTGAGAGCGCCGAAAATGCGGCAGAGATCATCGGGGCCGACGATCTCGTCACCCGTGTGGGCCCGGCGCCGAAGCGTGTCGTAGCCGACGCCATCCTCGACCGAGTGGCGGCCCTCCTCGCAACGCGAGCAGGCTGATGGCACGGCACACCGTTGCCGACATGCGCGCCGCACATGCCGCGGGCGGCCACTTCGCCGTTGTCACCGCATGGGATCGCCCAACCGCTGAGTTCGCCGAGGCGGCTGGCATTCAATTCTTGCTCGTAGGCGATTCACTTGCTCAGGTCGTGCTCGGACACGAATCAACGGTTCGCGTAGGAATGAGCGAGATGCTGCACCACACCGCCGCCGTCGTTCGCTCAACGAGCACCGCCCTCGTGATCGGCGACATGCCCTTCCTTTCGTATGTGGATGTGCCAACCGCCGCAGAGAACGCGGCGCGCTTCATTCGCGATGCTGGGGCTGGTGCCGTGAAGCTCGAGGGGGGCGTCGTCGTGGCCCCCGTCGTTGCCGCGCTCGTGCGCAGTGGCGTTCCCGTGATTGGGCACATTGGCTTCACGCCGCAGTCGTCACTGAATGAGAGCAAGCCGCGCGCGAAGGGTCGCCTCCCCGAGGCGGCGGCGGCGCTCCTCGACGATGCGATCGCCCTGCAGGCGGCCGGCGCATCGGCAATCGTGATCGAACTCGTGCCGCAGGAGCTTGCAGCCGCGATCACCAGCCGCCTCACGATTCCAACCATCGGCATCGGCGCAGGTGCCGGCTGCACCGCACAGGTGCAAGTGCTCCCCGATCTGCTCGGCCTGCTCGGCGCGGCCGCACCACGCCACGCTGGGCGTATCGCCAACCTTCGCGACGAGGCGATCGCCGCCCTCACCACCTGGCGAACCAGCGTGGAGTCGGGAGACTTCCCCACCGCAGCGCAAGGGATCGCTGCTGACGCAACCCTCATCGCCGCCCTTGACGAGCTTCCGCGCTAGCTCAGGCTCTGGGCGATGCGCACCGTAACCACTCGTTCCGAACTCGACGAGGCTCTCGCCCAACTCCCCCGCCCGGTTGCGCTCGTACCCACCATGGGGGCGCTCCACGCCGGTCATACCGCGCTAATCGCCGCCGCGCGCCGCACCGCCGCCACCGTGGTCATCTCGATCTTCGTTAACCCACGACAGTTCGGATCTGCCGCTGACGTGGCGCAATACCCGCGCACCCTTGCGGCCGACCAGCGCATTGCCGAGGCGGCTGGTGCGCACCTACTATTCGCCCCCGACGTTGACGAGATCTATCCGCCCGGTGAGCCAGTTGCAACGATTGATCCAGGTCCGCTCGCCACGCGGCTTGAGGGCGCCTCGCGGCCTGGGCACTTCGCCGGCGTGGCAACCGTCGTCTCGCGACTCTTTGATCTGGTGCACCCCGACCAGGCTCTCTTCGGCGCCAAGGATGCGCAACAGGTGCGCGTCATCGAATGGATGACGGCGCGGCGCAGCGACGGGATCACAATTCACCGCGTGGCAACGGTGCGCGATGCTGACGGCTTGGCGCTCAGCTCGCGCAATCAGATGCTCTCAGCAAGCGGTCGCGTCGCGGCGGCAAAGGCGATCCCCGTCGCCCTCTCGCTCATCGCCGAGGCGTATGCCTCTGGCGTTACGAGCGTTGCCGCGCTGCGGGCACTCGCTGAGCGGGTGATCGCCGCCGAGCCGAGCGTCGCGCTTGACTACCTCGACTTCGCCGAGAGCGCAACGCTCGCGCCACTTGCAGAAGGCGCACAGGTTGGCGATGCCACATTTGGCGAGGCCCTCGTCTCGCTCGCCGCCGTTGTTGATGGGGTGCGCCTGATCGACGCGATCACGCTCCCGTAGGAGCGTCGGCTAGCGCGTTGGAACGGGGCGTGCCGCCGCAAGGATGCGGCCCACGTCGAGTGAGCCGGAAACGAGCTGCTTGATCTCTTCAATTTTGCGCACGTCTTCGGGGTGTGTCTTCACCAGTAGGTCGTGCACATTTGAGGCAACGCTGTAGGTATCGCCCTCCATCAACACGGCGAAGATGTTCGCCTTACGAATCATCTCCAGCACTCGGGCGCTCGGTCGATAGCCACCGCTAAGGACGAAGCCGAGCGGCCGGTTCGGATGCTCCTTTCCGTCGAGCCATAGCTGCGTGAGCACCTCGATCACATCCTCGCGGTCACCAGGAACAACCACGAGGGCGCTATCGCCGATGCGCTGCATCACATGCTCAGGCTGCATCGCGGCAACGGAGACGCGGCCAATGATTGCGTCCATGTCGCGGCCTGGCCAGAGCGTCTCCCCCTGCAAACCATCTTCGATGATCGCCAGCGTGGGGTTCGAAAGGATCTGGCGATACGGAAGGACACCGAGTAGCGGAATTCCGTGGCGCTCTAGCCCCTTCTCAAGGAGTCGCGGCAACTCTGGCTGCAGGTCAAGGTCAACCTTGTTCACGATGGCGCCGGCAACCTCAACGCCACGCGCGGCGAAGAGCGCCGCGTTCAACACGATCTCGTCAATCGGTCGGCCGATACCACCCTCGCTGACGATGATCACCGGCGCGCCGAGCAGCGCGGCGACATCGGCGTTACTCAAGCCGATCACCGCACCGACGCCCGCATGCCCTGTCCCCTCAAGGAGCAGCAGTTCGTGCCTCTGTGCGAGCTCCACCTGTGCGGCAATGATCTTCGCGCCGAGGTCTTCGACCACCTGCCCCTCAATCACCTTGCGCGTGAAGCCGCGCGGAATCTGCACCGGAGAGAGAAGGGCGACCGCATCGGTCAGATCAAACACGCCGCGCATCAGGGCGGCATCTTCGTCGGCGGGGGTGTTGTCGATGGTGATCCAGCGTTGGCCAACCGGCTTCATGAATCCCGTGTTGAGCCCCTGCGCGCGGAAGGCGGCAAAGAGTCCGAGTGAGGTGGTCGTCTTACCGCGGTTCTGCCCCGTCGCAGCGAGGAAGAGCTGCCGTGCGCCCGCGGCGCCGGTCATCTGGTTACGCCTCTTCGCGCGGCGCGGTGCGACGCTCGATCAGGTTGACCGCCTCTTTAAGGCGCGTCACCGACTCTAGGTCAACATCCTCGCGGCTGATGTGTGTGCCGAGCTTGTCGAGCACTTCGGCGGCAACTTCAAGGAAGACATTGGCGTCGGCGATAAAGAACTCCGACTCGTTGCTGTAGCGCACGAAGGTGAGTCGCCCCTGCAACGTTCGTCGGTCGTCGGCGTGGGCAACCTGCGTGGTGAAGTTATGCCCCTGAATGCCGTCGGGGTTGGAGAGGAAGCTCAGCGCGTTATCAATCGCCAAGCCAAAGCGCGCGCGCCAGCCGGCGAGACGATCGATCACCTCGGCTGGCAGTCGTAGCTCTGTCACCTCGTCGAAGACCTCGGGGGCTGCCGTGAGTGCCGTCACCAGGGTTACCCCCTGGCGCTGGCCGAGCATCGCCTGGAGCGAGCGCTCCAACGTGACCACCTCGGCGTCGAAGTGGCTCGAGGTGATCAGGTCAACGAGCAGGTCCTCGACGTTGTCGAGCGCCGAACCCTCGGTGAGCGCGGCGGCAAGCGCGAGGATCTCCTCGCGAAAGAGAAAACGCTCTTCGTGGTCTAGTCCTGCCATTTGCGCATCCTAGCGCGCAGAGGGTTTACGGGTAGATACCCCGCACCATCATGGCATCGGCAACACGCTGCACCGAGAGGAGGTAGGCACCTGTGCGCAGGTGGCTCTTCTCCTTCTGGGCCATGTCGTAGACCTCGTGGAAGGCGCGGACCATCTTCCTCTCGAGGCGAACGTTGACCTCCTCCTCTTCCCAGAAGTCGCGGTTCAGGTCCTGCACCCACTCGAAGTAGCTCACCGTCACACCACCTGCGTTGCAGAGGATGTCAGGGATCACCATGGCGCCGTTCGCGAAGAGGATGTCGTCCGCCTCTGGCGTCGTTGGTCCGTTCGCCGCCTCGGCGACGATCTTCGTCTTGATCTTGCTGGCATTCTCCGCGGTGATCTGATTCTCGAGGGCGGCTGGAATAAGCACGTCGCAGGCGATCTCCAAGATTGCCTGGTTGCTCACCAGCGTTGCGCCAGCAAAGCCAACGACACTCCCGGTCTTCTTCTTATGCGCATCGACTGCAGCAAGGTCGAGGCCGGCTGGGTTGTGGATGCCGCCGCTGCTGTCGGAGACGGCGATCACCTTCGAGCCGAGCTCGCTGATCAGTCGCGCTGCAATGGATCCGGCGTTGCCGTACCCCTGCACCACAACCGTTGCCCCCTTCAGGTTGAGGTTGATCTTGCTCGCCGCTTCGCGAATGCAGAAGACTGCACCACGCGCCGTTGCCTCGTTGCGGCCCTTCGAGCCGCCAAGCGCGATCGGCTTGCCGGTCACCACACCAGGAACGGTGTAGCCGACATGCATGGAATAGGTGTCCATCATCCAGGCCATCGTCTGGCTGTTGGTGTTCACATCAGGCGCAGGAATATCGGACTCTGGCCCAATGATGACGGCGATTTCGGTGGTGAAGCGGCGCGTCAGGCGCTCGAGCTCACCGAGTGACAACTTCTTCGGGTCAACGGTGACGCCACCCTTGCCGCCGCCATAGGGAAGATCCATCACGGCGCACTTCCACGACATCCACATAGAGAGGGCCTTCACCTCTTCGATGTTCACGTCCTGGTGGAAGCGGATGCCGCCCTTCGCTGGGCCGCGTCCGAGGTTGTGCTGCACGCGGTGCCCCTCGAAGACTCGAGTGGTGCCGTCATCCATGCGCACAGGGAAGTGCACGGTGAGCTGTCGGCGTGGCTCGCGCAACACGGCGGCGATGCCGGAGTCGAGGCCGAGCCGCTTTGCGGCAAGGTCGAACTGCTGCTGCGCAACTGCCCAGGCGCTCTTCTGTGAACTCATCGTATGTACCTCTCCTCTGCCGCCCTGGCGGGTGCCTGGCGGACGCCGTGCGGCGATCTCCCCAACCCTACAACGCGCCCTAAAAAGGCGTTGCGCGTAGGTTGCGGCGTGCTGCCGCCCGTGCGGCGGAGTAGGTCTTTGAGGCTAGGCGCGGATCAGCGCGACGCCGAGACCCTTCGGGCCGGTGTGTGGGCCAATGGCCGCACCCGCTCGAACGATCCCTGGCTTCAGGGCGGCGATCTCAGGGAACCGAGCGCAGACCTCGTCGCGGAACGCCTCAATGTCGGGCGCCTCCGAATGGAGCATGGTCAGCTCCTGAATTGGTGATGCGCCGATCAGCTCCATGAAACGCTCGCGCGCCTTCGCCGTAGTTCGTGGCTTATCGAGGGTGACAACCTCACCATCAATGATGTCGATGATCGGCTTCACCGAAAGGAGTCCACCGATCGCCGCTCGCGCTGGGCTAATGCGGCCGCCGGCCTTCAAGTAGTCCAGTGAGTCGAGGAAGAAGATCACGTGCGTCTT
>JAEMRB010000088.1 GCA_016463555.1 Chloroflexota bacterium | reverse complement strand
GCAAGACGATCCACGACAAGGTTCCCGAGGCGCGCGTGCACTTCGCCTTCCGCGCCCCAGTGCTGAGCGCGCCACTGATCCCCGCGATTGAGATCGCCACCCAGATCCTCGCCGGCGGGAAGGGGAGTCGCCTCTACCGCCGCCTAGTTCGCGACGAGCAGGTGGCGCAGGATATGAGCCTCTCGCTCCTCCCATTTGTTGGCGGGGCATCGATCATTGTTGGCGCCGCAACGGTGCGCCCAGGCGCGTCGAACGAGGCAGTCGAGCGCGCCTTCGTCGAAGAGTTGGAGCGACTTGCCGCCGAGGGGCCAACCGCGGCAGAGCTCGAGCGTGCCAAGGCGCTAACGGAGTCCGAAGAGTTGCTGGCGCGATCTGACCCAGAGGAGCTCGCCGATGCGGTCGGCATGTACGCCACCCTGCTGAATGATCCTGGTCGCATCAATCGCGATCTCGACCTTGCCCTTGCAGTGACCGCGGACCAGGTACAGACGGCGGCAAAGCTCTTCGCCAAGGAGAATCGCATCGTGCTCTGGTACGTACCGGAGGAGAAGGCATGAGCAACAACGCAGCGCGACCAGGACCAGGATCGCCGCGCACCTGGCGCTTTCCGCGCGCCATCGAACGAGTGACCGGCGCAGGGATGCGCGTGATCCTGCTGCCGATGCCATCACGCCCAATCGCCTCCGTTCAGATGCTCTTCGGCGGCGGCGCGGCAGGTGAGCGCCCAGAAGAGTCGGGCCTCTCAGCTCTGCTGGCACGCCTCCTCACCGAAGGGACAGAGCACCACGACGCCGATGGGCTGATCGAGGCGGGCGAGTTGCTCGGCGCCTCTATCGGGGCAGAGTCGGGCTGGGAGAGCCTCACCGTTGGCGCTGGGGCACCAGTCTCGCGCCTCGCTGGCGTCTTCGACCTGATGGCCGAGATTGCACTCACCCCGCGCATCCCCGAAGCCGACGTGGAGCGACTGAAGGCGTTGCGTCTCGCGGCAATCAAGCAGGCACATGCGAGCCCACGAAGTCGCGCCGTTGATGCGCTCTCGGCAGCCCTCTACGCACCAGAGGCCGCCTACAGTCGACCTTTCGCTGGAACGGCGGATGGCGTCGCACGCCTAACGCGCGACCAGGTTGTTGCGCGACACCAAGAGATTCTGCGCACCGGCACGCCAACGCTGGTGCTCGCGGGCGACATTGATGCCGATGCAGCCTTCGCGCTGATCGAGGCGAGCCGCCTCAGCGAGATCAGCGCAGGTGGTGGCACCTGGGGCCGCGGGGAGCCAGATCGCGCGGCGCCCGCTTCGCCTGCGCTCAGTGCCGCGCCACTCGTGAAGGTGTTGGATCGACCCGGTTCGGTGCAATCGGAGATTCGCATCGGCCGCATCGGTCGCTCGCGACTCGACGCGAACCACCACGCCGCACTCGTCTACGCCGAGATCATTGGCGGACTCTTCGGGTCGCGGCTCAATCGCGTGCTGCGCGAAGAGAAGGGCTACACCTACGGCGCTGGTGCGCGGTTTGATCTGCGACGTGGGCGAGGCCCATTCATGGCGGGGACCGCAGTGGAGACGGGCGTGACCGCCCCCGCACTCGCCGAGGCGCGTCGCCAGCTCGCCACGATGCAGAGCGCACCACCAACCGACGAAGAGCTGACCGAGGCGCGCGACTATCTCTGCGGCACCTTCCCGCTGCGCTTCGGCACCGCCACGCCAGTTGCCAGCATGGCCGCGGCGCTCACAGTGCTCGGACTCTCGCCCGATGAGCCGGACCACTTCCGTGAACGTGTCGCCGCCGTTGACCGCGCGGCGATCGCCCTGATCGCTGATGAGTTGGCCGCCTCTGCCGAACAGATCGTGATCGTTGGCGATGCCGCTGCAATCACCGGACCACTTGAGGCTGAAGGGTTCACCGTGCAGGTCGAAGCAGATGGTGCGGCCTCAGCATGATCGTGGTAATCGGTACCGTAAGCGCACGTGCCGAGGGGGCAACGTACGGTCTTGGCAGCTATGCCGCGACGGTGGCACTCGCCCTCGCCGCAGCCGGCGAACCTGTTGAGATGGTGAGCAAGATCGGCGTTGACGCAGCGGGCGAGGCGGTGATCACGAAGCTTACGGCGGCCGGGATCGGCCACGTGGCGCTCATTCGTGACGGCGCGTTGGCGACCACGGTTGACGGTGCAAGCTCGCTCGAGATGGATGCCGCCGACCTGGAGTTGGCGTTGCGCTACCTCACAAGTTTTGATGCGGTGCTCTTAGTTGACCCTGTTGATGATTCGGTCGTCGCCACCGTGCATGAAGCGTGCACCTATGTCGGCGCACGACTCGTTGTGACGAGGCCTGAAGGGTCGACCCCTGCGGGAGTACCGAGCAGCGAGCGCGGCGAGACCCCGCCGCCGCTTGAGGTTGAGCGCCCAGCGGGTGATCCGGCCGCCGTTACCGACCTCTTGGTGGCGCTCCTCCTGCCTGATCGCGAGTCGCCTGCCGCCTCGTAGCGCATCGCGTACGCTGCTACAGATGAGTGAAGCGCTGCGCCCACCCTCCGAAGCGACCGACCTACCGAGCCGCATGGAGCTCGGCGTGGACGCCCTTGACCGCGGTGACGCGGAGGGCGCCGCTCTCGCCTTCGCCGCCGCCGTTGCTGGGGCGACACCGAGCGACGATCGCATCCTTGCTGAGCGCGCCGCCTATGGCGCCGCTGAGGCGCTGCTGCGCCTAGAGCGCGACGACGAGGCGGCGGAGTACCTCGAGATCGCCGCCAACTCCGCAGACCAAGAGCTGCGCTTCCTCGCCCTCCGCCGTCGCGCCATGGAGGAGGTTCGCCGCGGCGAACTCCCCGTCGCCCTCGCCACCTACCGCCAGGCCGAGGGGAGCGCCCCAACCAGCGCCGCCCGCGCGGAGATCGCCTCGCGCATCGGCTGGCTCACCAAAGAGACGGGCGGCTCACCACTCCGTGCCCAGGCGGCCTTCCGCCGCGCCCGTGGCGTACCGGCCGGTGCATGGGTGCCGCGCACGCTCGTCATCGCCACTGTTGTGGTTTCGTTTATCGCGCAGATCTACCCACCGCTTGTGGACGCGCTGTTTTTGACCACCTCAACCAGTTATGGCACTGACTACTTGACCAGCGAGCCATGGCGTTTACTCACAATGGCCTTTGTGCATGGAGGCGATAGCTCCAATTGGCAGATCTTTGCTCTGCACCTCGGCCTCAATGTAATTGCGCTCGACATTGCTGGGAAACTAGTCTTCCGGTTGTATGGCGCCCGGAGATTCCTTAGTTGGTATCTCATTGGTGTCATTGGTGCATCAATAGCGAGTGCAATCTGGTCAGATGCTGAAGGATCAATTGGTGCATCGGGCGGCGTCTTTGCGCTCTTCGGCATCGCCCTTGGCGCAGAGTGGGCGCACAGGCCTCTTGTTGAACGCGGATTCCGTGATGCGCTTGGACGTGTGGGCGGAATCCTTCTTATCAACCTGGCTATTGGTCTTAGCGTTGGCTTTATTGGTGTCGGCATTGATAATTCGGCCCACATCGGTGGCCTGGTCACCGGCCTCATTCTAGGGGCACTGATTCAGCCAACACGCGCTGAGGCGATGCGGCGTCGCTGGACTGTCGCGGTTACTGGCTGGCGGGGTGGTGAGGTAGTGGTGACGCTCGTATTGAGTGCCCTCCTTTTGGTCCTCTTTGTCAACTGGTTTGATCTAGCCCTCTGGCGCGACAGGCTTCCGTTCTAACGTGTTCGCAACGCTCCTTGAACCAGCGGCATTCGCCTGCGAGCCCGATTCCAATGCTGCAATTCACTTTGTCGAGTGCCCAGAGCTAACGGCAGCCGAACCCGCATCGCGTGAGCACCTCGCTGAACGACTGACTGCGCTCGCGGGGGTTCATCGCGCGCTTCTCCCCGTCGGCGGAGAACTGGTGGGCCTGAGTCA
>JAEMRB010000011.1 GCA_016463555.1 Chloroflexota bacterium | reverse complement strand
CGCGTGGTGTACGCCGAGGGGCCAGCGCTCGTTCTCGAGCGGAGCGCGGACCCAGTCGGCTTCGAAGGGGCACCACTCGCGCTTCAGCCAGGGGCGGCTCGCCGACTGATCGTGGCGACCAACACTGGCGACAGCCCCGCGCGCGTACAGGTGCGGCTCGACGGGGTGAGCGGCGTGACGCGGATCGATTGGGAGGGGGTCACCGGCGCGGCAACGCTGCTTGGTGACGGTGCCCTGGCGATTGATCTGCCGCCCGTCAGTGGGGCGATCTTTCAGCTCCGTTGATGCAGGGGGTCGCGCGGTGGGGTGGTACCCCCGACGGGATTCGAACCCGTGATCTCCACCTTGAAAGGGTGGCGTCCTAGGCCTCTAGACGACAGGGGCGCGCGGATCGCAGCGTAGCACCGCTCTTAGAGCGCCGCCCCTATGAGGCGAGCTTGCCGAGGATGTCCGAGGCGCCGAGGGCGATTCCAGCGGCGATGGCGAACCCGCCAGCGAGGAGGGCGGCGAGCATCGCCCGGCCATCGCGGGCGCCACGAATCGCGCGAATCATGCTGATCGTGAGCATCAGTGAGGCGAAGGCGCAGGAGATGCCAACTACAGAGGTGCCTACCGAAAGTTCGCCAATCTGGTCGGAGTTACGGATTGTGGCGACCCAGGCGAGGTAGAGAAGCGAGACGCCCACCGCCACGACAACGGCAACGAAGGTGCCGAGCGAGACAACGCCACGCAGGCGGCTACGCAGTTTGGCTGGTGCGCTCATCGAAGCATGCTCCACATAGGCCTAGGGTACGACCTCCCAGATGATCGCGGTGCGAGCTGGCACGTCGACCCCGGTGGTGGGGTCGCCACCCCCTGGAGCGCCACTCGACCGAGCGACCTCGCGAAGGTTGACCCCGGCACCCAGGTTGAAGGTGAGGCGCTCGCCCCCGCCGCCCGCGTTCACCGCCACCAGGAGGTCGCCAACCGTCCACGAGCCAGCAGCGCTGAGTTGGGCAATCTCACCAACGACCCCGCTGGCACGACGGGAGAAGAGCAGGGTACGGCTCGTTGCGCCACTCGCTCCAACGGCGAGCCAATCGACGGACGCGCCACGCACGTGGGGATGAGCGGCGCGGATGGCGGCGAGCGTCTGGTACCAGGAGAGCATGCTCAGGTCCGCCGCGCGCGCCGCAGGGAGCGGCGTTGGGCGTCGGCCGCCAGAGCCACTGCCGTCGAGGCGGGCGGTGCGAGGGTCGGTTGGCAAGATTGGGAAGGTGCGACGATCGTCTGGATCTGTTGCGCCGCTCACGCCAATCTCATCGCCGTAATAGATGGTTGGCGAGCCAGGGAGCAGGTACTGCATCGTTGCGGCGAGTAGCTGACGCGCCTTGCCGACAGTGAGGTTCTCCGCGATCTCTTTTCCATCGCGGCCGTTTCCGGGCGTGAGCTCCCAGAGCGATCGTGATGTGTCATGCGAGTCGAGCAGTGTGAGATTCGCCAGCGTCACGGCAGTTGGGTAATCCTCAGCGATCCCCATCAGCTTTCGAATGAACAACACCGCGCTGCGATTCGTGCTGTCTGTTGCTCCAGCATCAGGCTTACCGCCGAGATAGGCGAGTACGGCATCACGGAAGCGGTAGTTCATCGTCGCGTCGGCGGCGTCGCCGCGCAGTAGGCGGAGTGCGTCGCGACGGTTCCAGAGCTCGCCAATGATCGGTGCGTTCGGCGACGCCGCCTTGAGCGCGATGCGGAACTCTTGCCAGAATCCTTCGGGGAAGCTGCCGTCGGGCATCACGTCGAGTCGCCAACCTGCAACGCCCTGCTGCAGCCACCAGCGCGCCACACCCGCATCGCCAGCCGGCGAGGCGAGGAGCGTGTCTGCAGGTGCCCCCGAGGCATCACCAAGGATCAGCGCGCGTACCGCGTCGTTGTTCTTGTTGAGCACGGGAAGGGTGTCGTAGTTTGCCCACGCCACATAGCCCGCCGTGTTCGGGCCTGACGCGCCTGCGCACGGCCCCTTTGCTCCAGCCGACTTTGTCCAGATGAACCATTCGCGATACGGCGAATCAACCGACTCGCAGGCACCGACCGTTGGCCACCGCCCGTAGCGATCAAAGATCGGCGAGTCGGAACTGACATGATTAAAGACACCATCAAGGATCACTGTGATGTTCAGCTTCTGCGCTGCGGTTAAGAGACGTTGCAATCCCGCGTTTCCGCCGAGCCGTTCGTCAACCTGCATGAAGTCATTGCCGTCGTAGCGATGGTTGGAGTTCGCATCAAAGACCGGGTTGAGGTAGATCGTATTCACGCCGATGGAGACGAGATGCGGCAGGCGGAGGCGAATGCCGTCGAGATCACCGCCGTAAAAGTCTTCACCCTTCGGTGGTGTTGCTGGAATCGTGTTCCACGGGGCGATCGACGCGACGCCCTTGTAGCGCGGCTGCGCGTCACCATCGTTCAGCGGATTCGCGTTGGCGAATCGGTCGGGGAAGATCTGGTAGACAACCGAGCCGCTCAAGAGCGGGCTGGCGGTGAACCCCTTCGGTGAGACAACGATCGCCCAGTCGCCACCCACGTTGGCTGGCGAGGTGCTGCCGAGGCCCTGATCGTTGATGTTGTCGTCAGAGAGCTTCACCGCTGCGGAGCCGTCCGCGATCTCAAAGTGATAGCCGATCGCTGTCGGCTCAGACCCGACGTCGATGCTGGCGCGCCAGACGTCACAGCGAGCCTCAGCGAGCTCATTTGCAGGGTCAAGCACAGGATCAGGGGCAAGGAGGGCGGTGAGCTCACCGCTCGCCCCGCGGTCAGACTCATTGACCTCAGCGCAGGGGACGCCTCGTGCGACGCGTATGGCGGGGCTCTTCGTTGCGGATCCGCCGAATGGCGCGGCGATGGAGAGCGCGACGGTAACGGCGTCGTCGCTCCCAGTGCGCACCTGGAGCACGACAGTGGTGCCAACCTCAACCGCGCCACCCGTGTGGCGATAGGCGGGGTCACGAGAGTCGTGACGGATCAAGAGCTCCTGGAGTTTGTCGTCACCCCTGACCTCTGCGGCCGGGTCGGTCGGGTCGCCCGCTGGCCCGCACCCGGCGGCAAGGAGTGCGGCGACGAGGGTGATGGGAAGGGCGCGGCGCCAAGGCGCGGCGGGCTCGGGTACGATCAGAGGCACTATGGAAGTGAACGGCATCCGCATTCCCACAATCATCGCTGAGAATAGTGCCGCGCGCTGCGACAGTTGCTCGGCGCAGATCCAGGGCGCCCCATTCCGCATCAGCGTGCTCGACACCACCGCAACCGAGGTTGCCCCCTCGTTCGGCGAACCGTCGCCCATCAATCCAGGGCCATTCCAGTTCTGCACCGACCCCGCCTGCCCGCCGCGCTGGATGGCGGCGCGCGGCTGGCTTCACTGCAGCCGCAGCGGCGTGCGCGAGATCATGCGTCCGATCCGACTGCCACACGGTGCCGGCGCTGAGTTCGGACTCTGCGATGGGCTGCATCACGATGCTCACGAGTTTCTGCCGGCGTAGGCCGGAAGCAGCGTGACGACGCTCATCCCAGCGCTCACCGCGCTCTTCGCCCTGCTCTTCGCCGCGCTTCTCTTTGATCAGTATCGAACGCGTCGCGGTGCGTATCAGTTGGCGTGGGGCGTTGGCGCACTCGCCTTCTCCATCGCAGCGGGCGCTGAGGCGCTCGCCGCAGCAATCGGCTGGAGTGAACCGATCTATCGCGTCTGGTATCTCTTCGGCGCCGTCTGGACCGCAGGCTGGCTCGGTGCTGGCACCATTCTGCTGCTGGCGAAGACGCGCTTCGGATACTGGTATGCGCTCTGCCTCGCCCTCTCTGGCCTCTTTACAATTCTGGTCGCACGTCGACTGGAAGATCCGTCGGCAGGCCCAACAGCGCTCGTCTATGCACTCACCGCATGGGGCGCCGCGATTGCGATTGGCTGGCTCTCGTACATGGGTGATGCACGGTGGGCACGCTTTGCAATCACGCTGACCGCAGGACTGAGCGTTATCGCCGTGCCACTTGTGGTGATCGCCGAGCTTCCCGCGCCTGGGTGGGCGACAGATCCAGCGACCGGCGCGCCAATCGCACTCCTGCTCCCGCCAGCACTTCGCCTGCTGACACCGATCTTGAATGTGAGCGGTGGACTCGCGTTGCTGACCGGCGCTCTCTTCTCGATCTACGTCTTCATGCCGAAGCGCCGTGTGCTCCCCTATTCGAGTGATCCAGATCAGCGCGGTGATGAGCTGCTCTTTAATCTGGCGATCGCCCCCGTGGCACTCACCGTGAACTTTGTGCGCAGCGTTCCCGATGCCTGGCGCGCCTGGCGCGATGGCAGCCTCAATCGTCGTGTTCCGGCGACGGCGCTCATCGCCCTGGGCGCCTTCGTGCCGAGCCTTACCGATACGTTGAATCGAGCCGGATCCACCGAGGGGTACCAGGTGGGGAAGCTGATCGGGGCGCTCCTCCTGCTCTGCGGGTTCCTGGCGAGCGTCGAAGCGACGAGTGAGGTGCGACTGCCGCTCCTTGGTCGGCCCGTGAGAGCGTTGCTCAGGTGGGTTCGCCGCGCGGGGTGACTGGTATCCTGAGACCCAGCACCGCACGGAGGCCCCTATGAAGATCCGCACCGCAGTTCTCCCCGTTGCCGGATGGGGCACCCGATTCCTTCCCGCGACGAAGGCCGTTCCGAAGGAGTTGCTGCCGATCGTCGACCGCCCCGCCATTCAGTACGCCATTGAAGAGGCGGTTGCCTCTGGGATTGAGCGAGTCATCCTCGTCACGAGCGAACACAAGCGCGCGATTGAGGATCACTTTGACATCTCATCGGACCTAGAAGCGATCCTTGAGGAGCGCGGTGATATTGAGCACCTTCGCGCCGTGCGAGCGGTTGCTGACATGGTCCACCTTGTGACGATTCGTCAGAAAGAGCAGCTCGGCCTCGGCCACGCCGTGCTCATGGCGCGAGACGCTGTTGGTCATGAGCCGTTTGCTGTGATGCTCCCCGACGACCTCATCTTCGGCACGACTCCTGCGCTCGCCGAACTCATGGGCGCGTATGTCGCCACACAGGCATCGGTGCTCGGCGTGATGCGCGTTGCGCCATCAGAGACGCATCGCTACGGCATCGTTGACCCAGACACCACGCTGCCAACCAGTGATCAGGGGCGAACCATTCCACTTCGCGGCGTCGTCGAGAAGCCTGACGCAGCGCATGCACCTTCAGACCTTGCAGTTGTTGGTCGCTACATCCTTAGCCCGAAGATCTTCGAGCGTCTTGAACAGACGCCACACGGCCTGAACGGTGAGATCCAACTAACCGACGCGATCCACACCCTGGCGCAGGAGCAGCCAGTTGTCGCGCGCCACTTCTCTGGAACGCGCTATGACGTTGGCTCGCCAGAGGGTTGGCTGCGCGCGAACCTTCATGTTGCGCTCGATCACCCGGTCTATGGACCGGTCGTTCGTGGGGCGGTCGCCGCCGAAAACGAGCGCCTTACGTGACGCCATCAGCACGTGACGAGCGCACGCTAAAGCCCGGCGACATCGTTGCCGGTCGCTATCGGCTGCAGGAGCTGATCGGCGAAGGGGCAGCCGCACTCGTCTTTCGCGCCACCGATGAGGCGCTCGGCCGCGACGTGGCCGTCAAGGTGCTCCGCGCACCACTAGCAACATCTCGTGACGCCGCTGACCGATTCCGCGCCGAGGGTCGCGCCGCGGCAATCGTGGCGCACCCGAACGTCGCCGCCGTATTTGACGTTGCGCCAGAGGGTGAATCACCAGCGATCATCATGGAATTTGTCGACGGTGAAGACCTCGCCTCGATGCTGCGCCGTGTTGGCCCACTCGTGCCACGTCGCGCTGCAGCCGTTGCCGCACAGGTCGCGCGCGGACTCGCCGCCGCACATGTGCGCGGCATCATTCATCGCGATGTCTCGTCGCGCAACATTCTGATTAACCGTGAAGGTCGCGCACAGATCGCCGACTTCGGCATTGCACAAGCAATGCATGAGGTTGACGGGAGTGAAGCTGCTGCGCGCAGCGGCCAGCGGCCAGAGGGTTCAGTTGGCTACCTTGCGCCAGAGGTGCTGGCCGGCAGTTCGCAATCCGCAGCGTCAGACCTCTTCGGCCTCGGCGTCGTGCTCTTTGAGCTACTGACAGGGCATCGTCCCTTTGATCGCCTAAGCGGCGCAGAGTTGAAGGAGCGTCGCGGTCAGTCGCCCGCCCCGTCGCCTCGTGAGTTGCGACCCGATATCTCATCAGAGCTTGATCTCATCACGATGCGGCTGTTGGCACCGAAGCCGAACGAACGGTATGTGAACGCAACTGCCGCCGCCGACGCTCTTGAGACCTACGTGGTGCAGGCGAATCGCACCGCGATCCCATCTCGTGCGGTTGGGCCAGCCGCCGGCGCACCACGTGCGCTTGCGGGGACCCGCGTCGCTCGAGTTGCAGCGGAGGCTGGGCCAGGTGAGCCGGAGATGCTTTCAGACCCGAACGACGTCGGCGGCGATGAGCCCCCCGATACGGGCGACACGATGTCGCTGCGCACTATGCTCCTGGCGATCGGCGGGGTCGCCCTCACGGCGCTGCTTCTTGTGGGCGGTGTGATCTTGGCGCTTCGCCTCTTCACCGCAGGGACTGGCCCAGATAACAACGTGAAGGTGCCGAGCCTCACCACGCTGACGCTGGCTGAGGCGATCCCCATCGCTGAGGGCCTCGGCCTGCGCGTACAGGTCGTTGAGCGGGTGAGCTCGTCTGATCAGCCGGTCGACACGATCCTTTCGCAGTCGCCTGGGAGCGAGACGCTGGTGCCACTGAACACCGTCATTGAGGTTCGTGTGGTGGCCGGGAGCGGATTCGTGGTGGTCCCTGACATTCGCGGGCTGAGTGAGGCGGATGGGATCGCTGCGCTGGCTACGGCGAAGCTCGTTCGAGGTGCGACCTTCTCCGAATACTCCGACATCGTTCCTGCTGGCGAACTGGTTCAACAGAACCCACGCCCTGGCGTGCAGGTTGCGAGCGGTACGGCGATTGATCTTGTGGTCTCGCTGGGGCCCGAGCCTGCGCCGAGCCCGTTACCAAGTACAAGCGGTGTGGACTTGCCGCAGGTGCCAGACCTTCGCTGCTCGAGCATCGCGGACGCGTCAGCGCTCCTGTCGGCGCTCGGCCTCTCGCTAGACGCGCCATCAGCGCTACTGGATCCAACAGATCGCATCGACAGCTTCTCTCCGTTTGCGGGGGCATCTGTTGAGCCTGGAAGCGAGATTACGATCGTGACGAGTGCGCCAGCAGGGACGGCGATCGCCGGCTGTCCGTAGCGGGCTAGGCCTCTAGCCCCTCCCAGAGGCCGCCACTCGCCCAGGTAAGTCGGGGGCGCTCGGGGAGCGTTCCATCCACTCCGCGCTCGTGCTGCGCGGCGGCCTGCAGCGGCACCGGCGCCGTCCAGCACTCTTTCACGTCACTCTCGGCGACGAGGCGACGCTTCTTATCGATGCCGCAATACGAGACCTTGCTAATGACGGAGCGGCGCATGTGCCGACAGCTTCCACACGAGGCGGTCGGCGTCTTACACACCCAACACTGACCAGACTCCTCTTGGATCGCGCTGCACGTTGGGCAGCGCCACGTGAGGGCCGGTGCAGCACTCACGGCTTCACCAGGTAGGAGCGGAAACTCTGGGTGCCAGAGATCGGGTCACCCACAGAAAGTTCATAGGTCACAGTGACAAGGCCACGTCCCTCGGCAACGTAATTATCAGGGAATAGATAATCCCATGCGGCTCGGCCATTCACGTCGGAGGTGACACATACAGGAGAACTTGGGGGCAATTGATATGGAGTGACATACATGCACACCCGCACGTTTGCAGCGGGTGCACCTGTTGAGTCGGTTGCTGTTGCGGTGACGCGAAATGCGATCGGCTTCTTGCTCAGGATGATCGTTCCTGGATTTAGGATGATTGAGATTTGACCGACCGATGCGCTCGTAGAGATCTCAACGCTCTTTGATGTCTGATTACCAGCCCCATCGGTCGCCGTGATCGTTAGCACGTTTGTGCCATCACGCAGTGTGATGCCAATGGAGAACGCACCCTTCGTTGTGGATCGTCCGCTCTCAATCGTTCCCGTCGTCTCGTTGCGCACCTGCACATCAATGTCTTTATCAGTCTTCCCCGTGACGGTGACAGCGTCACCGTTCATGATTTCTCCTGGAGTCGGCGCTGTGATGGTCAGCGACGGGGCAGTTGTATCGCGCACGATCGTGATTGGAGCGGAGCGCGTCCCCTCAACGCCGTTCACCACAACGACCGCTTCAATCACGTTGGTGCCAGCTGAGAGAGGAATCTGTGCCACGTCAAAGCCCGCCGTCTTCGGCATGTTGATCTCAGCGCCGGTGATAACCGAGCCATCATCGCGCGTGATGATGATGCGAATAATTGCATCACTCTTCTCGAGGAGATCCTGCGGCAGTGTGCCGCTGACGGTAATGGTTGAGGCGGCGGTGATCGGGTCACTCGGCTCGCTGAGCGTCGGCCGCCCCGGTTCAACTGAGGCGGGCGGCGGCGTAGGCGAGCTGTTGCCACCAATTGAGGTGATGAAGGGGAGCGCAATTGCAGCGAGGCCAATAGCGCCAGCAATAACGAAGAGGGTGACAAACGTGGAGATAGCGGTCGCGATCGTTCCGCCGAGGCCGCGTGACGTGGATTGGGATCGCTGAGATGCTGAGTCAACGCGATAGGGGGGCGTGTACCCCTCAGAGCGACCAGGGAGGCCGCGCTGTGGTGGCTTCGAACTCGATCGACGGAAGAGTCCCATAGGGCGATTCTCGCACGCAGCGCGCCGAGACCGCTACGCTCCAACGATGCCCGATCAACCGAGTGACCCGCAGCTGATCCTCGAGATGCGCGATCGCGTTGCGCGCGCTCGCGCCGAGATCGTTCTCGCCGTAGGAGAGGGGCGTGGCGCCGACGCGTGGCGCGCCGCACTGGTGGCGCTTGAGTCGCGCGGGCGCTTCGGCATTCGTATGGGGTTGGGGCGCTCGAACGCCCTCCTCCGTGCCCTCGGCTCACCCGAGACGGGAGTTCGTGGTGCGCTCGTCGCCGGAACCAACGGCAAGGGGAGCGTCGTTGCCCTCGTCTCGGCGGCCCTCCGCGCGGCGGGGATTCGCCACGCCACCACGCCGAAGCCGCATCTGGTCAGCTACCGGGAGCGGGTGCAGATCGACGGTCAACCGCTCGCCCCACTCCCGTTCGCCCAGGCGGTTGCGCGTGCCCTCGATGCCGCCGACCAGATCGAAGAGCGCGTGGGGCCAGCCACCGAGTTTGAGATCCTCGTCGGCGCCATCTTCGAAGCGCTCCGCCAGGAGGAGATCACCACGGCGATCGTTGAGGTTGGTCTCGGTGGGCGGCTCGATGCCACGCACGCCTGGGATGGCGGCGTTGCTGTGGTGACCAATGTTGGTCTAGATCATCAGCAGTACCTCGGCGACACCATTGAAGCGATCGCCAAAGAGAAGGCGGCGATCATCGTGCGCGGCGATCTTGCCGTCATTGGGGCGAGCGAACGCGGCGGTGCGCTCGATGTGATTCGCCATCGTGCCCAGCGCGTTGGTGCGCCTTTCACGATTGCGCGCGCTGGCGCCACTCGCTCACTCGGCCGCGATGGCATTGAGGTGGAGCTCGAGGGGCGTGGCGCGGTGCGCGTTGGGCTACTCGGTCGACATCAGGGAGCGAATGCTGCGGTTGCTGCCGCGACACTCGACGCCCTGCGCGACGCAGGGATTGCTTCGGTGAGCGATGAAGAGATGCGCACCGGATTTGCAGCAGCGCGATGGCCGGGCCGCATGGAACTGATCCCAAATGTACTCGGTGGTGGTGATGAGCGCGACCTCCTCCTTGATGGTGCACACAACGAAGATGGTGCCGCAGCGTTGGCAGCCTCACTCGTAGACCTTGCGCCACACCTGCGCAGCGCAAACGGTGCACGGAACACGCCACCCGTGTTGATCCTTGCTGTGATGGCCGACAAATCGATTGCGGAGTTGAGCGCTGCCCTGGCGACGTCACCAACGCTGCGCGCCGCGCAGGTTATCTGCACGAGCGTTGGTGATGTGCGCTCCCTTGCACCAGAGCAACTTGCTGCGGCGGTGCGTGCCGCCAGACTTGGCGTGCAGGTGCAGATCGCTGCAAACCCGAACGCGGCACTTCTTGCAGCGGCAGAGTATCAGGGACCAATCGTTGCAGCGGGCTCGCTCTACCTTGTCGGTGCGATCCGCGGCGAACTGATGCGACGCGGTGTGCTCTCAGATGACGGGAGCCGTGATGACGTGGCAGGATCAACCCTATGAGTGAGAGCCCAACGAACCGCGAAGCGATCAGCCACTCGTACGCGCCAATCGCGGCCACGACGATCGGCCCACTGCGCGCTGTGTGGGGGAGCCGTACCTACGTGATGGCGGTGGCGAACCTTACCCCCGACAGCTTCTCGGGCGATGGCCTCATGGCGCCGAGTGACACCGCAGACGATCTACTCGATCGCGTAGAGCAGCTCGCGCGCGACGCGGTGCGCGATGGCGCTGATCTGCTTGACCTTGGCGCTGAGTCGACGCGACCGGGACATACGGAGATCTCGGCGGCGGACGAGATCGCTCGGCTGATCCCCGCGATTGAACGCCTTCGCCGCGTGCTTCCAACGTTGGCACTCAGCGCCGACACCCAGAAGGTTGAGGTGGCCGCCGCCGCGCTCGATGCAGGGGCGCACATGTTGAACGACATCTGGGGGACGCGTTCGGGCGATGAGATGCTGCAGCTCGCCGCTGAGCGCGGTGTGCCGATCGTCGTCATGCATAACCGCAAAGAGGTAGCCACTGCCGAGAAGGCCGCCAACTTCACCGAGGAGTTCATGGACGAGATGGCGGCCGTTGCGGCGCGCGGCCGCGCTCTGGGCATTCCGCCGGAGCGGCTGATCCTCGACCCTGGATTCGGCTTCGGGAAGGGTCCCGCCCAGAACCTCATCAGCCTGCGCCTCCTCGGCGCCCTGCGTGACCTGGGCCATCCCGTGCTGCTCGGCACGAGCCGTAAGTCCACGCTTGGGCGCGTCATCGACGGGGCCCCAACTGACCGCCTGGCGGCCACGGTGGCCACGAGCGCGCTCGGGGCCCTGGCTGGGGTCGATATCGTGCGCGTGCATGACGTGCAGGAGAACCGCGATGCGGTGCGAGTCATTGACGCGGCACTTCGCGCGAAGGGCGATCAACCCGATGATGCCATCGGCCCCAACCCGAATCGTGCCGATCGGCCGCCTCGCCCGAGCCAGCGTGACCGCATCACCGTACGCAACGTGCGCTTTGATGCGGCACATGGCCTCTACCCAGAGGAGCAGCAGAAGCCGCAGCCATTCTTCGTCGACGTTGAAGTGGACGCCGATCTTGCCCCGGCTGGTCGCGGCGACGCCCTCGCCGCCTCAGTCGATTACAGCGAACTAGTGCGCGTTGCTGTTGAGCGCGTTGGAGCGGGCGGCCACGCCGATCTGATTGAAGCCCTTGCAGAGCGCATCGCCGACGCCGCGATGGAGGTTGTTGCAACGAGCGGAGCGACCGTGCACGAAGTGCGGGTGCGCGTACGCAAGCCTGAGGCTGCTGTTGCGGCGCCGATTGATTGGGCCGGTGTTGAGGTTGTACGCAAGCCGTAAGGCTAGCGACGCATCAACCTACTCGGTTGGGCGAATCCCCAACTCCACCGTGATCGTGATTGATGAGCCATCGCGAAGCACGGTCAACGTAATTGTTGCGCCGGGCGAGTACTGCACCAACAGATCTTGTAGTGGGTGCGCCTCGTCAATCGCTGTCTCGTTGACGGCGGTGATGATGTCACCGCTCTTCAGTCCCGCCGCCTCAGCTGGGCTGCCGGAGATGATTGGCGATGTGGTTCCGTCAGCGACGATCCATGCACCGGCGCTGACAGAGAGACCATTCTCAGTGGCAATACGCAGATTGAGTGCCGTGTAGCGCACGCCGATCCACGGTCGCGACAGCGGGATGCCCGCGAGCGCCTGCTCAAGGATCGGTCGAGCGATATCAATTGGAATTGCGAACCCAATGCCAGCTCCCTCTGTAGAGATTGCGGTGTTGATGCCGATCACGGCACCGCTTGAGTCGACCAGTGCGCCACCAGAGTTTCCTGGGTTGATTGCGGCGTCTGTTTGAATGAGGCCGTTGATAGATCCGCTCTCCGTCGTGATGTCACGGCCGAGTGCCGAGACAATGCCAGCGGTGACAGAGTTGGTATAGACACCGAGTGGTGAGCCGATTGCAATCGCGGTCTGCCCAACCTTGATGCCACCGGAGCGGCCGAGTGTTGCCGTAGGCAGCCCGGCGGCGTCAATCTTTACGACAGCAAGATCGGTAAGGGTGTCAACGCCGTAGACCGTGCCAGCAAAGTCTCGGCCATCTTTGAGGTGAACAAGAATGGAGGTCTCGCCGGCAACAACGTGCTTGTTCGTCACAATCCAACCATCAGCCGAATAAATCACACCGGAGCCGATGGAATCACCATCAACTGTGGTGACCTCGAGGGTGACGATTGCTGGAGAGACCCGCTCTGCAACAGCAACAATCGCCGACTGCTCGGAGACCAGTGTCTGTCGAATCTGCGTTGTGATGTCGCCACCAGAGAGGCCATCGAGCAGGAGAATCGTTGCGGCAGCACCGCCACCGGCGCCAAAGAGCAGCGAGAGGGCGAGCATCCCGGCGATCGCGCCGCGGCTGAGCGATCCGTTTCCGGCACGAAGCGAATTGCGCGCCGCCTGTAGGGGGCCACTCTCTCGCGTGACCCAGGCGGCTGGTCCCGTGGCGGGTTCTGGCTCAAATCGAAGTGGCGAGCGCCGCTTCACGGGAGCCTTCACCGCTCTCTTTGGGGCGGCGGGGGTGCGCTTCGCTTTCTCAACCACGTTGCGTCTCCTTTAGATCTTCGGCGCTCTCAGGCGCCACGCTCAATGAGGCGGGCGTCTCACTCACCGTAGAGGATGGGGGATCGGCACGTAGAACACTGCGAAGGCGGAGTGAAGTTTTCGCAACCTCACCGAGGAGGGCTGCGGCACGCCGACCGAAGCTCACGAGCGTGGCTGGTCCCGCCTCAGTTAGGGGAGCCTCAGGGACCTCCTCCTCAACCGCCTCGGGGTCGGCTGGGAAGGTGAGGGCGAAGCTCGTCCCCTCGCCAGGGAGGCTTTCGACCACGATGCGCCCAGCGTGCATGTCCACGATCGACTTCACGATCGCCAGGCCGAGGCCAGAGCCCGTGGCTCGGGCGGCCCGGCTCGTCGCCGCCAGGCCCTCGGTACCGCGGTAGAAGCGATCGAAGATGCGTGGCAGCTCGTCCGACGAGATGCCGACCCCCGTATCGCGGACGGTCACCGTCGCGGCCCCGGTTGAGAGGAGTTGTACCGAGACAAGGACGCTGCCACCCCGCGTGGTGAACTTCAGCGCATTAGCGACGAGGTTGGCAACAGCCTGCCCCACGAGCGCGGCGTCGTGTCGCACGAGCACCTTACGCGTCGGCACCCGCTCGTCGACCGCAACACCAGCCCGGCGCGCGCCTGCCGCCGCCTGCTCGACGGCCAACTGCACACTGGCACGAATGTCAGCAACAACGAACACTGGTCGCGCGATCCCCGCATCAAACCGCGAGAGTTCCAAAATGTTTGACGTGAGTGAGTCCATTCGCTCAAGTTGTCGGCCCGCCTCAGCAAAAAGCCTCTTCCGTGTCACCTCGTCGGTCCCTGGATCTTGCAGCAGGTCAACAAATGCGCGCAACGCCGCAAGTGGTGTGCGTAACTCGTGTGAAACATCGGCGAGATGCTCCTGCCCGCGGTCTCGCTCGCGGCGTAGCGCCTGCATTGAGCCCTGCAGCCGATCAGCCATGAGATTGAACTGATTGAGCAGCGCCACCATCTCGTCGTTTGCCGCAACCTCAATGCCGGTAGGTACGCGAGCAGAGAGATCACCATCACTAATTGCCGTCGCCGTTTCAGAGAGGAGCTGTACGGGCTTTGCGAATCTTGCTGCAGCGATTGTTGAGACGATGATTGCAACAATCATTGCGAGTATCCCAACAAAGGTGATCGTGCCGGTGATTCCCGCCAGGCGCGAAGCGCGCGTTGTAAGTGGTGAGATCAGGGTGACTTCAATACTGATAGAGGAAGGCGCGCCGCCAATGATCACCACGCTCGGCTCCAGCTGAATTGAGTCACGCGCCTCCCCAGGCTCAAGCGCCGCCCCGTCGGAGCTGATCTGGAACTCCGATTCAGCCGCAGGAGAGAAGAACTCTTTATCAGGATTCCAGGTGCCAAATCGAACGCGGACATCTGCACGAGCAATGCCTAGCGCAAGCTGCTGCAACTCTGGATCCTGCAACAAGAAGCGCTCACGCACCTTCTCGTTGAGCTGCCCCTTGCTATCAATGATGTCGTCAGTCCCTGCAACGCTCTGCGCGAGGCTGCGAATGGCGCTTGATACGGCGGCCGTTCGAGCTGTCTGTGCCGCGCGCTCTTGTGTCTCAAACTCCTGTGAGACTCGGTCAACAACAAGATACGCAGAGAGCACGAGGGAGATCGCCACAATGCTGAGGAAGGCGATGGTGAGGCGAGCGCGCAGCCCTCGGGGCGGTACGCCGTAAAAGGAGTCGGTAAGCGGGCTCAGGCGCCGCTCCGTTCACCACGATCGCTGCGGTCAGAGAAGCTGTACCCCACGCCGCGAACGGTCAACACGAAGCGTGGCTTGGCGGGATTCGGCTCAACCTTGTCGCGCAAGTGGCTGACGTGCACGTTGATCGTCTTCTCGTCACCGGCAATCGCTGCGTCGTAATCGCGCACACGCTCAAGAAGGTCGCGCCGGCCAAAGACGCGACCCGGCTTCTCGGCAAGGATGCGCAGAATTTCAAACTCTGTTGGGGTGAGGGTGATGCGTGCGCCACCACGTGTGACCTTGCGACGCTCAAGGTCAATCACCAGATCTTCGGCACGAATGACCCGCCCGCCCATCGCGTCAGCGAGGTCGCCGTAGGCACGGCGCAGATGCGACTTCACCCGAGTGAGCAGTTCGCGAACGCGGAAGGGCTTCGTCATGTAGTCATCGGCGCCGAGTTCGAGGCCAAGGATCGTGTCGACCTCCTCATCGCGGGCGGTCAGGATGATGACGGGGGCCTTGGAGCCCCCAGCGCGCAGCCGGCGCAGGAGCTCAAAGCCGTCGATCCCAGGGAGGCGCACGTCGAGGATCAGGAGGTCGGGGGCCTGCTTCATGCCGATCTCGAGGCCCTTGTCGCCGGTCGCGGCCATGAGCGGCAGGTAGCCCTCGCCCTTCAGCGCCACCTCAAGGGCGAGCGCGACGGCTGGATCGTCTTCAACAACAAGGATCGTGGCTGCCATGCTCCGATGCTACACCCCTGACGGGGCTATCCTTCGCCTCGTATGAGCACGCCAAGCG
>JAEMRB010000087.1 GCA_016463555.1 Chloroflexota bacterium | reverse complement strand
CCCAGTGGTGCGGTAAGGGTAGGGCTCCCTGCGCTCCTGCGTCAATGCGGTTCCCGCTGGGCGCACGGGTCGGGGTGTGGGGAAACCTCACGTCACGTCTGGCGAGTGCAGATGGGGCGCCCGTGGCATCCTGAGCGCATGCCGATTGCTGTCGTCGCCTTCCTCGCCTACGCCCTCCTCCTGCTGGCGGGGCTGGGGCTCACGCTTGGCCCAATCGTGGAGGAGGCGACCGCCGCCCCCGTCACCCTGCAGGGGGTGGTCTGGATGGCCCTGATCGCCGCCTGCATCTTCACCATCACCCTCGTCTGGCAGCGCAAGGAGGCGGGGCGGGGCTTCGCCCTCGGCCTGAGCACGATCCTGATCCCTGCCGGCCCCCTGATTGCCCTGACCTTGGGGAACTGGCTCCCCGGGCTCCCACTCATCGCCCTCGCTCTCCTCTTGATCCGTGGGCTGCGGGGGGCTGCCGCCCGCGCCTGGCTGAACGAGCAGTGAGCCCCGCCCCGCTTCGTCGGATCGGCGACCGCGACCGCCGCCCAGAGCTGGCTCTCGCGGGGGCCTTCGACTCCCCCCTCGACGTGCACCTACACACCCTCCTCTCCCCCGACTCGAAGGTGCCGCTCGACGTCTACCCCGCCATGGCGATCGCCCTGGGGATGCCCCGCATCGCCCTGACGGACCACCTCGACTTCGACCCGCGTGAGGTGGGGGCCACCCTGGCCCCTCACCAGAAGCGCGTCGAGACGGTCGAGGCGCTGCGGCGGGAGTTCGGCGATCGCCTCGAGATCCTGCTCGGCGTTGAGATCTCTTATGAGCGGCAGTACGAGGCGGAGATTCGCGAGCACCTGCGCACCCACCAGTACGACCTGACCATCGGTAGCGTTCATCCGGGGGTCGACTCGCCCTTCAAGCGTTCGCTTGCGGCGAGCTGGGCGGGGCACGACGTGCACGAGACGGCACCCTACTTCGCCGAGGTGCAGGCGGGCATCGAGAGCGGCCTCTTCGACATCGTGGGTCACATGGACTACGTGCGGAAGTATGTGTACCCACATATCGACACGCCAGCATTTGAGGCGGCGCCCGACCTGTACGAGCCGGTGCTGAAGGCGCTGATCGAAACGGGGACTGCGCTGGAGATCAATACGTCAGGGTGGCGACAGCGAACCGGGATTCCGTATCCGCTGCCGCAAGCGGTGCATCGGTATCGCGAGCTCGGCGGTGAGTACGTCGTAACCGGCTCCGACGCGCACCAGCCCGATTGGTTCGCGATGAATTTTGATCTCGCTCGTGAACTGCTGCTTGATGCGGGCTTTGAAGAGCTGGCGACAAAGCGCTGGAAGTCCGCAGGGGAACAGTGGCGAATCCCAACGCGCTAGTCCTCACAGTGCTCGGCTCAGCTGGTGCGTATCGCACCCACGATGGCTCGCGCGCATCGGGATATCTTGTGCAACACGGACTCACAACGCTGGTACTAGATCTTGGGCACGGCACCTATGCGCCACTCGCCGCACACGTAGGCATTAGCGCACTGCCGCAGATCAGCGCCGTGGCGATCTCGCATCTGCATCCCGATCACTGGGTTGACCTTGCAGCACTGCGACACGCGCTTGTGCACGGCAACAAGATGGGGAGCGATGCGCGCAGCGTTTCGGTGATTAGTCCGAGCGGCCTAGCTACTCGACTTGCAACGCTGCTTGATGATCGAACACCAGAGGAGCAGGCTGCTGGCGCCTATGACTCGTTGCAACCGTTTGCTTTCTCAACGTGGCGAAGCGACGCAGCACTGCCGCCACTAGGCGGCGGTCGCGTTGTTCCTGTGGGTGACCTAACGCTGCGTGGCGCAAGCGTGCGTCACACGGGTGAGTCGTACGCGATGCGTGTTGCTTTAGGTGATCAGCCTGGGCTGACCTACTCCGGCGACGTCTCGCACTGGGAAGACCTTGCGGCAATCGTGCAACCTCGTGACACGCTGCTCTGTGAGGCTGCTGGTGGTGCGGCGCAGTGGCGCGAGGGTGACACACACATCACCGCGTACGGTGCGGGAAAAGCTGCAGCATCGGCAGGGGCTGCGAAGCTTCTGCTCACGCACTTCGGCGCAGAGGTTGATCCAGCGGAAGCCGTTCGCGCTGCAGCGACGGAATTTTCTGGCGAGATCGTTGCGGTGTGCGAAGGAGATCGCTTCGAGATCTAGTTGGCGCCGATCAGTCCGGTGGCAGCGTTGGATCGGTATCCGCAAATCCGCGCTCTACCGCAAGGGCAACGCGACCAGCCTGATCAATCAGCACGTACGCGCGGATCACATCCATCGCATCCCCAGCCGGAATCTCCATGGAGGGGCGAATGTCGTCCGTCACGATGAGCCAGAAGGTTCCCTTCAGATCTGGTGCATCGGTGCCGCCGCTACTCAGCGTGATCAGGCGCACTCGCGGCGTTGCACCAACGGGCGCGTCGGCCGAACGCGCTGCGCGAACGGCGCTCTGTGGTGAGATCCCTGCCAGCACCGTATCAGCGCTCACCGCCGCCCAGCCGGCCGGAAGTGGCAGGTCGAGCTCGCGAATGCGATCTGCCTGTAGACGCAGGAGCAGCGCGCCAACCAGGAAGGTGACGAAGAGGAGGAGTCCGACCCGCGCGATCTGCCCACGGGTGACTGGGGCCGCCAGCACCGCCCCCTCGGGTGGGCGTGTTGGTGGGGTGCCTGCTGGAGACGACTCAGATGTCATGGCGCCATCGTGCCAGAGTTCGCGGCTACGATTCAGCCATGAGCGCTCCGTCTGCACCAACGTCTCGATCCGCAGCGTTGCCGCGTGATCCCCTGCTCGGGCTCCCGCTCCGCCATACCGTGCGCGATGCAGTGGCACGCGCCCTCCGACGCGCCGTAGCGAGCGGCGCCCTTCCGACCCCTGACGACGCCGACGCACTCGACGCACTCGTTGCTGGGATCGAGGTCGAGATCCCTGGGAATCGTGATCACGGCGACTACGCCTCCAACATCGCCATGAAGGGGAGCAAGGTGCTGAAGCGTGCTCCGGCACAGATCGCCGCGGCGATCGCTGCAGAGCTCACCGCCGAAGCGTCAGAGCGCATGCACGGCGGCGGTGGCGCACTCGGACCGATCGCACACGCCGAGGTTGCGGGGCCGGGCTTCCTGAACTTGCGGCTCCGCGCCGGTCTTCTCGCCGATCACCTCGATGCGATCGTTCGCGCGCCGCTGGCATGGGGGCACCTTGCCGTCGCGGCTGGGGCACCGGCGTACCGCGTCAACATTGAGTTCGTCTCCGCAAATCCTACGGGCCCGCTCACCATCGGCAATGCACGCGGCGCATTTGTCGGCGATCTGCTGTCGCGCGTCCTTGAGGCGGCTGGTCAGAGCGTTACCCGCGAGTACTACTTCAATGACTTCGGCGAGCAGGTTCGCCGACTCGGCGAGAGCGTCATCGCCCAGCGCGATGGTGTCGCTGTTGCCGAGAACGGCTACAAGGGTGACTACGTGAGAGAGCTCGCGGCGATCATTCCTTCAGAGATTGCAGCGCGCGCTGCTGCTGCACCGAAGCGCAGCGGTGAGATCGATGTGGAGGGGTATGACGGCACGATCGCCGATGACGATATTGCGGTGATTGGTCGCTGGGCATCGGAGCGCATTCGCGCCGGCATTGAGGCGTCACTGGCGGTGCTCGGCGTTGAGTTTGATGTGTGGCGCTCCGAAGGAAGTCTCTACACCGAAGGATTCGTTGACCGCGCGATCGGCAAGCTGCGTGAAGGGAACTGGCTTGAGGAGCGCGAGGGTGCACTCTGGTTCAAGAGCACCGCATTCGGCGACGACAAGGATCGCGTGATCCGTAAGTCAAGCGGCGCGTATACCTATTTCGGTTCCGACCTTGGCTACATCGTTGAGAAGTTCTCGCGTGGACATGATCGGCTGATCTACGTGTGGGGTCAGGATCATC
>JAEMRB010000086.1:2893-3951 GCA_016463555.1 Chloroflexota bacterium | reverse complement strand
CCGACCAAGCCGTAGAGGCCGTAGAACTCACCGAGCTGCTTCGGTGGGGAGAGTCGATACATGAGGATTCGGTCGGCGCCCGAGAGGCCGCCGAAGCCGAAGCCAAGGATCACCCCTGCCACGATGAACGGGATCGGCGAGACGAAGAGCGCGCCGATGACGAGCGCAACCGCCCAGAGGGCGAGCACGCGGTTCAACGTTGCCTTCGGCCCCTTGCTGTCGGTGAGGCGTCCCCACACGAGGCCGCCGATGACTGCGGTCGTCGCAAGTGCAACGAGCACATAGTTCGCCTCACCTTGCGTGAAGCCGACCGCCTGCACCGCGAAGATCGCCATGATCGAGATCACGGTGTTCTGTGCGTCGGTGTAGAAGAAGCGCGCCGTCAGGAAGCGCTTCAGGCCTGGGTACTTCTTGAGCTCGCGGATGGTGCCCAGGGTGGCCGTCAGCGAGTTGCCGCCAGCAGCTTTGCCCGACGGTTCTGGAACCTCCTTGATGAAGATAAAGATCGGAATTGAGAGCACACCGAACAGGATCGGGGCAATCACAAAGACCTGCGCTACGGAGATATCGCCGAAGAGGATGATCACGCCGATGAGAATCGTGCCGAGGTACCCGAGGCCGTTACCGAGCCCCGAAACCCAGCCGCGGTTTGCTGGTGTGCTCACGATCTTGATCGTGGCGTCGTAATAGACCAGGGCCGACTGGTAGCCAAAGTTAGCGATGCAGAAGAGCACCACGCCCATGCCGACTGGCACCGACGGGATGAAGATCGCCGGGATGATCGCGAGAAGGGTAAAGAAGAGGAGATACGGGAGCCGTCGACCCGCACGATCGGAGATCGCACCGATTGCCGGCGAGATCAACGCATTGATGCCGACGGAGAGGGCGATCGAGATCTGCAGCCAGAGGTTTCCCTGTGACGCGCCGAGCCCCTGCTCGCTGGTCAAGTAGAGACCGATCGCATACGAGAAGATGCCGTACGACCAGATGGTGTTTGCCAGGTCGTAGAGGGTCCACGAGGCGATCCAGGTCGCCGGAACGGTGATCTTGACGCCGCC
>JAEMRB010000086.1:0-2793 GCA_016463555.1 Chloroflexota bacterium | reverse complement strand
GCCTTTACGGCGCTCCGCGCCCGCTATCCAGATTGGGCTGCGGTTGAGGCGGCACCAGTGCGCTCCCTCGCCGCCGTGATCAAGAGTGGCGGACTTGCCGCGCAAAAGGCACCGCGCATCAAGGCGGCACTCCGCGCTACGCGCGAACAGAGCGGGGCGTATGACCTGACATTTCTTACGGCGATGGAGCCGCTGGCGGCGCGCGACTGGCTCACCGCCATTCCGGGGATCGGCCCGAAGACCGCGTCGATCGTGATGCTCTTCTGTTTCGGCGTGCCACTGATGCCAGTCGACACCCATGTGGAGCGCGTCTCAAAGCGGATCGGCCTTCTGCCACCAAAGGCGAGTCTGCAGTTCGCTCACGACGCCTGGCTGGATCTGGTGGAGCCGTCGCGCATGTACGAGGCGCACGTCGCCCTCATCCGCCACGGCCGCGGACACTGCGATGCACTCCGTCCAGATTGCGAACGCTGTCCGATTCGCGCGCGTTGTCGCTACGCTGAAAAGCGCGCGCCGTAGCGCGTTGTATTTTCTAGCGCGCGTCGCTGCGGTGTGCGCTCACTTGTGACCAGGGTGCACTTCTAAAGTCAAGACCGCCCGGCTCTCCCGAAGCACGTGACCCAAGGCCGAGCACTTCAACTGCGGCTCCGGCTGGCAGGGCAAGGCGTGGCCCACCGTTCGGGAGCGCCGCATCGGCAAGGTCGGCGAGTCGCTCATCGTTGCCGCCGATCGCGTGCGCCAGAATGCTCCACGCACCGAGTGCGCCGATGCCATCAATCACGCGAATGGGGTGACCACCGCAGGTGCACGAAGCGGCGCGCCGACCGAGCGCCATCGCCGACGCAGAGTCGGCAATGATCGTGAGGTTTTGCAGCGTGAGGGCGTTCGTGAGTTCACGTACCCGCTCTGGTTGATCAAGGAGTCTCGTAGCATCGCCACCGCATAAGAAGAGCGTTGTGGGCTCGGCCGGCTCCTGCGGCAGATGGCTGATGAGAGTTGCCTCACGTCCAACGGCGGCGAGCAGCTGCTGCAGGGTGCGCGCCTGCCGATCGTCGTCTGAGGCAATGGAGGCGAGCAGCAGGGGGCCAGGTTGCGCGGCGAGCCAGTGCAGCGCCTCGGGCCATGCCTGGGCTGAGCGTCCGAGTCCGCCGCCAGAGAGGTAGAGGGTTGCCATGCCTTGATCGTACTGGGGCTGCGCCATACTGAAGGAATGACGGCAGAAACGGCTCCAGGGAGAATCGTCCTGATCGGCTCAGGTGAGATCGGCCCATCGATGGCGCCGTTGCACCGCAGCCTGGTCGCCTCCCTGCCGAAGCGCAGTACCCCATCCTCACTCGTTGCCCTCGACGGCAGCTACGACTTTCAAACCAACCGCGCTGAGATGGGCGAGAAGATCGCCGTCTTCTTCCGATCCAAGGTCGGCATCCCGACCACAGTGATTGGCCTCCCGGAGACCGATCGCGCCGGCGCCGACCTTGCCCCGTCGGCCCTCGCCCCAACGATCGCCGGTCTGAACGCGGCTGACCTGATCTTCCTGGGGCCAGGCTCCCCTTCGCGCGCCCTGCGTCGCTGGGGCGGCACGCCGATCGTCGAGCAGCTCGTCGCTCGCATTCAGAACGGCACCACGCTGATCGCATCGTCGGCTGCGGCGGCGGCATCGGGGCGATTCACGATCCCGGTCTATGAGATCTACAAGGCGGGAACGAACCCGGTCTGGCTTGATGGCCTCGACATCATCGGCGCGCTCACCGGTCTCGCTGTTGCGGTCGTCCCTCACTGGAACAACAACGAGGGCGCGACGCACGACACCTCGCGCTGCTTCATCGGCGAAGGCCGCCTGCAGCAGTTAGAGCGCGCTCTTCCTGATGGCGCCGCCATCCTTGGCATTGACGAGCACTCCGCGCTGACCATCGACCTTGGCGCGAACAGTGTCACCGTTGGCGGCAAGGGGGCGGTGACCATTCGTATTCCAGGGATCGGCGAAACCGCACTGCATAGCGGCGCAACCGAGTCACTGGCCACCTTTGTCGCACGATTCGGCGCCGCAGCCGGTGCGCCGCGCGCCACCATCTCGACGACCGAAGTGCCTCTCCCCGTGCCTACAACGAGCCCTGGGGTTGATGTGAGTGTCGCCGTGGAGCAGCTGATTGCACTGCGGGCCGCCGCCCGTGCCGAGCGAAGGTTTAGTGATGCAGACGCACTCCGCGCAGCAATTGAAGCACTTGGTGTGGAGCTTGTGGACGAGCCGACTGGTGCGCGCTGGAGCCTTCGCGCTTAACGAGGGAAGCGGGAACTGATCGCGCCCATGCGGCGCAGGAGGAAGCTCGGCATCAGGCTCAAGAAGCGTGCTGAGAGTGCATTCATCCTCCCCGGGACCACAAGCGCGCGTCCATCACGTAGCGCCTCAAGGGCAACACGGGCAACAGTGTCCGCAGAGGTCAGCAAGAAACTCGGCAGGCCTGAGCTCTGGCTGAGCCCCGCGCGATCTTGCCATCCTGTTGGCGTAACCCCTGGAGCGACGCAGGTGACGCGGACGCCGAACGGTTTCGCCTCTTCATGCAACGCAAGGGTGAAGTGCCGAACGTACGCCTTGGTTGCAGCGTAGGTGGTAAAGCCAGGGAACGGAATAAAGGATACGACCGAAGAGACATTCAAAATTGCGCCGCGCTTTCTTGGCGCCATGGCAACGAGTGCCGCGCGTGAGAGGAGTGTGAGTGCGGTGACGTTCACGGCGATCTCATTTGCTTCGCCAGCGCTATCGAGTTCGGTGATCTTGCCGAACCGTCCGTAGCC
>JAEMRB010000010.1:2575-15645 GCA_016463555.1 Chloroflexota bacterium | reverse complement strand
TCACGATGTGTGCGAACGCGGCACTGCTGCGCGTCTTCACCCCGGTACGCCCAGCGATCGATGACATCGCGGTGTGGAGCGCTTCGGCTCCGTCGGCGCCAACCGAACGAACCGTGACGCCGGACTCGGTGGCATGTCGCGCGTACTGTCGCCACTTGCTGCGCCAGGCGGCACGAACGGTCTCCATGCCAGCTGAGAGATCAATGCGGCGACTCGTCGATGGCTGCACCGGTCGTGCGCGATGCAGCGTGATGCGCGATGAGGTCGCCGCGACGAGCCATAGGGCGCGAAGGGTTTCGCTCAGCGCGTCGGCAGGGTTGACCTGATCAGCCTCGTCTGGGAGCGGGGTGCTCTCGCCTGGCTCTAGGCGCACGAGCGTGACGCCGTCGCGGCGCAGCTCGGAGAGTCCGCGCAGCAGTTCGGCGCGCAGCGATGCGGCCTGTTCCGCGTGCGCCGCGACAACAATCGGTCCGCGCGGCGCGTAGGCGATGCGACCGAGTCCTGCGGGTAGGCGCTGCAAGAGGAACTGTGCACCGGCCCATGCGGCGCCGTCGTGCGCCACGAGACGCACCGACTCCCAGCCGGTGAGCGCTTTCGATGCGGCCCAGGCTGGCTGCTGCACAAAGGGGAGGTCGGAAAGTTCGCCGGCAGCGGCAGCGGCGCGAAGGCGTGCCCCCCAGGCGCTCGGCTCTTCTCGCATAACAGGACTCATGCGCGTAGGGTACGCGCCCCGCTACCCTTGCGCCTATGCCTGCAGATCAGACCCTCCCGCCGTACGTGCTGAACCCCGACGGGGTCGTCTTCGATTTGGATGGGGTGCTCTGCGATACCGAGCCGCTCTGGGCCGAGGCGCGCTTCGCCATCGCCGCCGAGGTCGGCGGTCGGCTGCGCGAAGAGGACTTCCATCGCTTCTATGGGGCGAACACGCAGCAGTGGGGCGGCGCCATGGCCGAGCTCCTCGGGCATCCTGATGCCGACGAGATTGCAACGCGCACGATCAACCACCTCGAGGCGCTCTATCGCTCTGGCCGCGTGCAGGTCATTCCAGCCGGAGTTGCCGCCGTGCGCCGCGCCGCGGCACGTGGCCCTGTCGCCATTGCGTCGGGGAGCCCGCGCAGCATCATCGCCACACTCATCGAGATCCTCGGTCTTGCCGATGTGGTGCACACGTACGTCAGCTGCGATGAGGTTGCGGGCGGGAAGCCACTCCCCGATGTCTACATTGAGGCGTGTCGCCGCATCAACATCGCACCGGAGCGATCGCTCGCCATCGAAGATTCGCTGGCTGGCGCGCGCGCCGGCAAGGCGGCGGGGATGAGCGTCGTGGTGGTGCCGCTCCCCGGCGCGCCGTCATCGACGGGCGCAGCCGAGATTGCGGACCTGGTGCTAACGAGCCTCGACGAGCTACCGCTCGCCGCGCGCTAGATCTGCGGGACTCCCGCCTTCGCGCCAAGCTCCGCGTTGGAGGGCTCAATCAGGTACGAGCCATCTTCAAAGATGATCACGGGGATCGACTTCGCGCCGGTCAGCGTCTCGATCATCTCCTTGGCGGCCGCATCGGCATCCACATCAACGTAGGTATAGGGAACCTTGTGTGCGTCAAGGTAGCCCTTGGAACGCGTGCAGTCGCTGCACCAGGCCGCGCCATACAGGGTGATCTTCTTGGCGTCGCTCATGGGTACTACCTCCCTCTCGATGCTCGCCGCGGGCGCGGCGCTGTTGCCATCGTAGCGCGTCGCAAGAGGAGTAGCCCGCCAATGGCGATCAGCGCCCCCGCAATCGGGAGCCCACCGAGCCCTACGGGGAGATACCAGTTGATTGCGATTGCGGTCGTCAACACGGGAGGGAGCGCACCGATCCAGAGGAGCGGCTGCTTGGTGCGTTCGGCGCCGCGAATAAGCCGCCAGGCGGTAAAGCCAGTCAGGAGGCCGATGATGACCCACTCCGCTGGTAGGCGGTCGCAGGCATAGGGTTCAACTGTGCAGGTCTGCAGCGTGTCATAGAGCTGTGCTGTTGCGCGCGGGACTAAGACCGCGGCGAGTGAACCAACACCAAAAGCTGCGAAGACCTCAACGAAGCGGCGCTCGACGGGGCGAAATCGTGGCGATTCAGCGCGAAGTAGCTCTCGCCCAAAGAAGAGCGCGGGCAGAAGTGCTGCAAGGTACATTGCAGCGGAAACAACGGCGAGAGGATCTACCTCTTGAGAGAGCGGCTCGCCGATCCACGTTGAAAGCGTTTCGACGGCGAGAGAGAGCAGACCGAGAGGGAGTAGCCCAACAGCAAAGATCGCTCCAGTAATGCTGATCCAGTCGGGGAGCCGCCGCGCGCGACGAGCGAAGATACGCGCCATCAGGAAAATTGTTCCAGCGTTGATCGCCTCTTGGAGCAGGCGCACGAGGAAGCTTGCATCTAACGGCAGTACTGAACGCAGCACGGCCGCTGCAGTAAACACCGTGCTGAGCGCCGCGATGAGCGCGAGGAGTGTTCCAGTACCAAGGTCCACGGGGAGGCGCGTACTCAGTCGACCTGCAGCCGCGGCGGCAATCGCGACCGGGGCACCCACAGCCAAGATGGATGCGGCGGCGCGCAGCTGCTCGTTGCCGATCCAGTAGAAGAGGTCCAGCCGATTAGCTGTGATCCAGGTGACCAGGGCGAGGAGGATGCCAGCGTTCAGCAGGAGCGAGGCGAAGACAACATCAAGCTTGAGGGGCGACCCCGCTGCAGTGCGTTGTGTCGATGTGCTCATGGGGTGAGTATGCGCCCTCGGCACCGCCTCTGTCGCGTTCACGCTACCCTCCCTTTCATGTTGAAAGGTTCGGTACTGGTGACCTACGCCGCCTTGGCGACCGCTGAGTTCGTTCGTGGTGTCGGCCTGATCGCCTCTGGGGCGCTGACCTATGGCCTCCTGGGCGGGGCGCTCCCAGCCGAGGGGACGTACGACCGGATCGTGGCCTATGCCGCGTTTGCGACCATCGCCCTCGGAGCGCTCGATCTCCTCCTCATCGGGGCGATCGCCATGCGAGCCGTCGGTGGGGGGCGGACCCCACGTGCCCAGATCCTCGTGAGCCTGGGGCTCTCCGTGCTCCTGATCCTGGCTGGGGGACCTTTGGCCCCGCAGGTTGCCATGCTCGTGCTCGCGACGCTTCTGGCCCTCGCAATTCGCCTCGGGGGTGCCACGCAGGCGGCGAACGGCTAGACTCCCCCGCATGGTTGGACCCGTCTACCTCACGGAATCAGGGAAGGCTGCGCTCGAGGCTGAGCTGCATGACCTGATCCATTCGCAGCGCCCAGCGGTGATCGCGCGCATCAAGGCGGCGAAGGAGCTTGGCGACCTGCGCGAAAATGCCGACTACGAGATCGCCCGGAACGAGCAGTCGTTCATCGAGGGGAAGGTCTTGGAGATCGAAGAGAAGCTGCGCAACGCCGAGATCATCGACGAGCACGCCAGCACCGACGCGGTTGCCCTCGGCTCCACCGTCACCGTGACCGCCGAGCGCAAGAGCCACGACTACCTGATCGTTGGCTCCACCGAGGCCGACCCGAGCGGTGAGCCGCCGAAGATCTCCAACGAGAGCCCGCTCGGCAAGGCGCTGATCGGACGCAAGGTCAACGACAAGGTTGTCGTCACCCTGCCGAACGGCAACGAGATCAACTACACCATCAAGAAGATCTCCTAACCCCCGGAGCGCGCGAGCGCGATGAGCACCACCCTCTCAACAACAGATCTCGCCGATCTCGATCGCGCGCAAGAGCGTGAACTCCTGATCGGCAACGGGCTCGGTGGCTATACCGCCCTCTCCCCCCTCGGTGCACCGGGTCGTCGCTATCACGGCCTGCTTGTTGCAGCACTGCAGCCGCCCGTCGCACGCACGGTGCTTGCCGGCCCTCCAATGCTCTGGGTGCGCGCCGATGGCGACTGGTTGCCACTCTTTAGCTTTGAGATGGATCCGGGTCGCTTCTCGCCGCAGCTCGGTGCGCCACTGCACCAGGTTTCCGTTGGCGTTGGTGGTGTGACCAAAGAGTGGGCGCTTCCCGTCGGGCGACTTACTGAGCGCCTCTCAGCAATCAACGGCGCAAATGCCGTGTTGCTAACCCTGAGTCTCGATCCTGCGGCAACGTCGGGCGTCGATCTACTGCTGCGCCTCACCGCTACGGCACACGACCACCATGACGCCCTGGTCGGCGATTTGGCGTGCGCCGAATCGCACGTGGATGAGAGCGCACAGCAGGGCTCATGGCAGATGGGCGCGTCATGGCCAGCGGTGCAGGTACGCTGCGACGGCGGTCTCCTATCAAGCGATGCTGGGGTTATCCGCGACCTCTTCCATCGGCACGACGCAGCTCGCGTGGAGGCCGACCGATCCGACTACGCCACTCCCCTGCGCTGGAGCGTACGACTTGAACCTGGCGAGAGCGCCTCACTTCTGGTCGCCACGGAGGGTGGTGGCATCGGTCGACCGCCGGCCGAGCTCCTCGCCACCATGGCAAACGGCGGCGGTGCGTCGCTGCTCGCGGAGTGCAAGGCGCGCGATCGCGACCTACTCGCACGGGCGCAGTCGGTGGGCGATGGTGCCGACGCTGCAATCGCCGTGAGCGACGAGTTGCAGGCGCTCGTGCTCGCCGCCGACGACTTCCTGGTTCGCCGGCGCATTCCCGCCACGCCTGGGCCAGCGGATCCAGCCGCGCCGATCGGCTGGTCGGTGATCGCCGGCTACCCCTGGTTCAATGACTGGGGGCGCGACACCGCGATCGCCCTGCGCGGACTGACGTTGGCAACCGGTCGGCCAGAGATTGGTGCCACGGTGCTGCGCTCCTTTGCCCCGTGGGTGCGCCGGGGGCTGCTGCCAAACAACTTCCCCGACCGCGTCGATGAGATGCCCGAGTACCACACCATCGATGCGCCGCTCTGGTACATCGAGGCGGCACGCGCGCACGTGGCGGCGACGGGCGATCACACCCTTGGCGCGGAACTACTCCCCACCCTGCTCGCGATCATCGCCGCCTACCGCGACGGCACCGACTTCGGGATCGGCGCCGATAGCGACGGACTCATTGTTGGTTCTGCAGAGGGTCGCCAGCTCACCTGGATGGATGCGAAGCTCGACGACTGGGTGGTGACCCCGCGACGCGGCAAGCCGATCGAGATCTCGGCGCTCTGGTACCGCGCACTCCGCAGCGTCAGCGCCTGGCTGCAAGATCCAGTGATCAGTGACGGGGTTCCGGATGCTGCCCGAATTGCTGCCGATCTGGATCAGTTCGGCGATCGCGTCCGTACAAGCTTCCGTGCGCGATTCATTCGCACCGAGGTGCCGTGGCTTGCCGATGTGATTGATGGCCCAAACGGCGATGACCTTGCGCTGCGACCGAATCAGTTCATCGCCCTCGGCCTCGGAGGCGACCTCATCCCGCAGGCTGAGGCGCAGCGTGCCTTCGCTGCGGCCGACGACCAGCTGCGCGCTCCGATTGGCATTCGCTCGCTGGCGCCGAGTGATCCCGCCTATCGCGGTCACTACGACGGTGACCGGAAATCACGCGATGGTGCCTATCACCAGGGGCTCGGCTGGCTCTGGCTCATTGGGCCGTGGGCCGACAGCGCCTTCGCCGTGCACGACCTCACGAATTCGTCGAGTCGCGCAGCTGCACTGGCGCTCGTGACTGAGGCGCTCGCCCCGTATCGCGCGCATCTGCGTGAGGCGGGGCTTGGAACGATCTCGGAGAACGCCACGGGTGATGCGCCATTCGCGCCGGTCGCCTGTTTTGCGCAGGCATGGAGCGTTAGCGAGCTGCTGCGTATTGAACGTCGCGTGGCCGCGCTCCGCGCCAACTCGCAGGAGTCGAAGAGCTAAACGAGGATCCCTGCGCCGAAGAAGAGCCCTGCGGCAAGGATCGTTCCCGTCGTGACGGCGCCGAGACCGATGTAGAGCAGCCCGGTTGCCGACTCCATGGAGCGAGCCTTTGCGGTGCGCCATCCGGCGTAGGTGAGTAGTGCCGGAAACACCAGGCCGATCACGAGTCGCAATATTGCGAAGAAGTCCCACCCAGCACCGAGGCCACCGAGGCCGAAGAGTTGCCAGACGAGAAAGAGGGCAAGCTGCACGCCGATGCCGATGCCGAGCGTGCGACTCAGCAGCAAGAGCGGCGCCTCCGGAAGTTTCGGTGTGACGAGATACCAGTGGGCGAGGATCATCGCCGCAAACGAACCGCCGGTGACGGCTGAAAGAATCAAGAGCTGCAGGGCGAGTGCCGCTGCAACGAGCGGTGTCGGCGCCCAGCCGACCGCGGCAACAAGGAGCGCCACAATTGCAGTGAGGACGGTGACCAAGCCGACACGGCGGCCATCGCTGCCGCGCGCGATGCGCAGCGTCCAGAGCGTGGATAGCGACGCAACCGCCACCAGCAGGAGTCGGCGCAGCGCATCGATCTCGGGGGTGGCGGCCTGGATTGGCGCGTCGGCGGAGGGGATCGGAAGTGCCCCGTCGGCCAGCCAGGCGAGGTAGGCCCAGCCGCCGGCGGCGAAGACGGTGAACCCGCGGTAGCCGCGTGTTGACTCCGAACGGTGAGTGAGCAGGAGGATGGCGGCCAAACTGCCAACCGCAAGGCTGCTCACCACCACCCAGTTGATGAACGAGAGGGAGCGTGCAACGGTCTCAACAGGCATCGTTGCAGCCTATCACCCACCCCGCACCCCTATCCTCCACGGATGAGCGGTCACAAACCTGAGGCGTTGCGATGATTCGCGGGGAGGAGCCGGCCCTCGGCGCCCCTGAGTCGCCACGCTACGGGAGTGATGCCCCTTGGATGGGCGAGGTGGTCATTCAGGCGAAACACCTCCTCGTCTGGCTCGCGCAACTCTCCCAGCGCTACGGCGCGCCGATCCGTCGCCTCGACGAGATCCCCGATGAAGAGTTGCAACTTCTTGCGCAGCGCGGCGTGAGCGCACTCTGGCCGATCGGTATCTGGCGTCGCAGTGCCGCCTCCCGTGCGATGAAGGTCAGCGCTGGAGATCTTGATGCTGAGGGCTCCGCCTACGCCGTTGCCGAATACGTCGTTGATGAGGGGTTGGGCGGCGATGCAGCACTCGCGACGCTACGCACCAGGGCTGGCGCCGTTGGCATTCGCATCGTGACCGACATGGTGCCGAATCATGTCGCCATTGACGGCCGCTGGGTCAACGAGCGCTCTGAGCTGCTCCTCTCCTCCGCACATCCGCCCTTCCCAAAATATCGCTACAGCGGCGAGAGCCTCTCAGGGGAGCCAGGCAGCGCCATCCGCATTGAAGATGGATATGAGCGCGGCGATGATGCCGCCGTCGCCTTCGAGCGCCGCGCTACAGATTCGTTACAGTACATCTATCACGGCAACGACGGCACGAACATGCCGTGGAAGGACACCGCCCAAATTGACTACCTCAAACCGGAGGCGCGCGAGGCGGTGATCCAAGAGATTCTCTCCGTTGCTCGGCGCTCCGACATCATTCGCTTCGATGCGGCGATGACCCTTGCGGCGCAGCACATTCGGCGTCTCTGGTATCCGGCGCGCGGCACCGAGGCCGCGATCCCCTCGCGCAGTGAGTTTGCGCTGACCGACCGAGAGTTCGCCAAGCGACTGCCGCGCGAGTTCTGGCGCGAGGTGGTGGAGCGCGTGGAGCGCGAACTCCCTGGCACCATGCTCCTCGCCGAAGCGTTCTGGCTTCTTGAGGGCTACTTCGTGCGCGGGCTCGGCATGCACCGCGTCTACAACTCCGCCTTTATGGCGATGCTCCGCGACGGCAAGAACAGCGAGTACCGCACGATCCTGCGCGACACCACGGCGTACGACCCTGAGCTGCTGCGCCGCTACGTCAACTTCCTCACCACCCCCGACGAGGAGCCCGCCGCCGTGGGGTTCGGGATTGGCGACCGCGCACTTCTCGCGGCAACTCTTGCGGCGACGCTCCCCGGTGTGCCGATGCTCGGTCACGGGCAGTGGGAGGGGCAGCGTGAGCGCTACGGCATGGAGTACCGAGCGCCGCGCACCAGCGACCCGATCAGCACCGACCACGTTGAGCGCTATGACCGTGAGATCGCCCCGCTCCTGCGGGCACGGCACCTCTTCGCCGGCATCGCGGACTTCCGCTGGTTCGATGCGAAGAGCGGCAACAAGGCGGCGCGCGAAAGTGCCTACGCCTTTAGCAACGCGGCCGGGAGTGCTCGCACGCTGGTGATCGCCCTCAACAGCGATACGGGGGCAGAGCTCACCATCCAGCACGCCTCGCCAGCGGTCGCCCCGTCGAGCTCACTTGGCGGAGCAGCTGCGAGCCCGCTCCCTGTCAGCACGATTGCCGACCGGCTCGGTGTTGCGGCGAGCGCTGGTGACGTGGTCGAACTGCGCGATGCGATCACCAACCGTAGTCTCCTGGTCAGCACCGCCTCACTGGCGCGCAGCGGACTTGCGGTGCGGCTCCCTGCGTTCGGTCGCGTCGTCTTCTGGGGAGTTGCGCAGCATCACTCAACGCCGAGCGAGCCTTGGGGCGATCTCGCCGCGCTGGCGAAGGGCGAGTTGCTGCACGATCCAGTCGCCGCGCTGGCCCTGCTCACGAGCGGCGGCACCCCGGCCGATGCGCTTTCGGCGAGAATAGAGCGGCCAACTGGCACAAGTGCGACGGGGAGGAAGCGCGTGACCGAACGCAAGCCCACATCTGGGGAGTCGACCGCCGACCCGCGACTCCTGACGACGGAGACGCCTGCGCCGCCAGAGGCGGTGCGAGCGATTGCCGCACTCCTCGGCCGAGCCGCTGCCCCGCTCCGCCCTGAGCGCCGTGCCGCAACTCCACCCCCGGCGCCGAAGTCAGCGCCCGAGGTTCAGGCGCCCATCGAGAGCCTGCGCGACCACGAGATTCTCGTGGAGGGCGAACATAGTGACCTGATTCGACTCGCCGCACATGAGATTGACCGCGTGAAGCGGCGCGCCAAGCGCGCTCGACGAGCGGTGCGTGAGGCGCTCGCCCGCATCTCAACGCCAGGGGGCGACGAACTCGGCGGGTAACCCCGCTACTGCGGGTCGGCGAGAACGAGCAGCTTGATCTCGGTCATCTCATCCATCGACCAACGCACACCCTCTCGGCCAAGTCCAGAATCCTTCACGCCGCCGTACGGCATGTTGTCGATGCGATAGGTCGGCACATCATTAACAATGACGCCGCCAACCTCCAGCTGATCAAATGCAGCGCGAACATGCGCTAGATCGTTGGAGAAGAGTCCACACTGCAGTCCGAAGCGGCTCTCATTCACCGCGGCAATAGCCGCTGAGAAGTCGCTGAACCGTTCGATGATCACCACGGGGGCGAAGGCCTCTTCGCTGCAGATGCGCGCGTCGCGCGGCACGTTCCTCAAGATCGTTGGGGCGAAGAGTCGCGGGCTTGCCGCATTCACCGCTGCACCACCTGCAATCAGCGTTGCGCCAGCGGCGATCGCCTCGTTCACCCACTCCGCGGTGCGCGCGGCGGCGCCATCATCGATGAGCGGTCCGAGGTCGGTCTTCTCGCTCGCCGGGTCACCGAGCACGAGCTTCGCAGCACCGGCGGCGAACTGCTCCTCAAAGGCGTCGGCCACAGACTCGTGCACAAAGATGCGCTGCACGCTGATGCACACCTGGCCGGCGTAGGCGAACGAGCCGACGAGCGATCGCTTCACTGCCCACGAGAGATCTGCGGTGGCGTCAATGATGCAGGCGGCATTGCCACCGAGCTCGAGGATGACGCGCTTCTTGCCGGCACGCCCCTTCAGTGACCAACCAACAGTCGGTGATCCAGTGAATGAGAGCACCTTGAAGCGTTCGTCTTCAATCAGGCGATCCGCATCGGGGCGCGAGGTTGGGATCACGCTAAGCCCGCCAGCCGGTAGCCCAGCGTCGACGAGGATCTCCGCGACCTTCAGCATGATCAGCGGATCGGCGCTCGGCGGCTTCAGCACCATGCTGCAGCCAACCGCGATGGCGGGTGCAACCTTATGGGCGGCGAGGTTTAGTGGGAAGTTGAATGGGCTGATCCCGAGCACTGGGCCAACGGGGAACCGCTGTGTGATGCCGAGGCGACCCTTGCTCGCAGGTGCGAGGTCGAGCGGGATCGTCTCACCGATCATTCGCTCCGCCTCTTCGGCGGCGAGCCTAAAGGTCAGCGCGCCGCGATCGATCTCTGCGCGTGCATCGCGGATCGGTTTCCCCGCTTCGGCGGAGAGGAGTGCCGCCAGCTCTTCGCGACGCTCGGTGATCTTCGCTGCGGTGGTGCGCAAGATTGCGCCACGCTCCCATGCGCCGAGCTTGCGCATCGCTTCGAACCCGGTGACGCTCCCCGCGGCGGCGCGCTCGACCTGCTCCGGTGTGGCGAGGTAGGTCGTGCCGACCAGATGGCCGTCAAAGGGCGACCGAATCTCGACAAGGTTCGGCGAGCTCTCCCATGCGCCTGCGACGAGGATCTTCTGTGGCTCCATATGGGGCGAGTCTAGCGGCGCGCGCCGCGGCGTGATTAGAGCGCCTCGCCTCGTGGGTAGCTGCCGAGGATGCGCCGCTCCAACGTCACGTCGGCGAGCCCCTGCATCACGCCGAGAATCTCGGGAGAGCCGGCTGCGCCGTCGAGGTCGAACCAGAAGATGTACTCCCACTCCCCGACCCGATTTGGGCGTGACTCCAACTTGCTGATGTTGACGCCCGCCTTCGCAATCACCGCCAGTGCGGCGAGCAGGGTGCCCGGCTCGTTGCGCAGGCCGACCAGGAGGGTGGTGCGTGCTGGGCCGGCCTCGGCGCGTCGTGCTGGCCCACCCGCGCGCTGCACGATCCAGAAGCGCGTGCGATTCCCCTGCACCCCTTCGATTGGGCCAGTGAGTGGGGTGAGGCCGTGGATCACTGCGGCGCGTGACGAGAGGACGGCGGCGGCATCACGCTCACCGCGCTCGCGGATCATCGCCCCGGCCCCCGCCGTGTTGTACGTGGTGAGGAGTGCCCAGGGTCGGCTGCGGAGATACTCCTCTGCCTGCGCGAGTGCCTGCGCGTGACTGTAGACGCGCTCCACCTGCTCGAGCGTGACACCTGGCAGGGCGGCGAGTACAAGCGAGACAGGCACGACCGCTTCGCCAACGATCTCGAGTGCGCCGTCGCGAAGGAGATCGAGCGTCTCGCGCACAGTGCCGTTGATCAGATTCTCAATCGGCAGAACGCCGTAGATCGCTCGCCCATCGAGGACGGCTGCACGAACGTCACCGAACGAGGTGACACTCAGCGATGGGGCTGCTGCACCGAAATAGGCGAGGAGTGCATCCTCGGCAAAGGCGCCAGGCTCACCTGCGTAGGCGATCGCCTCGCTCATGCCGAACGACCGCCCGATGTGTCGCGCTCTGATCGGCGCGTGACCGCACCACCCTGCAGCCGGAGCGCGTACTCCAGCGAGTCGGCAAGGGCCGCCGCTGACGCCGAGATGATGTTCTCGCCGACGCCCATGGTCGACCACGACTCGCCATCAGCGACAGAGTCAATGACGACACGCGTCTTCGCCCCAGTCGCCGACGAACCGTCGAGAATGCGCACCTTGTAATCCACAAGATGTACCGCATCGAGCTGCGGATAAAACGCGCCGAGCGCCTTGCGCAGCGCGCGGTCGAGTGCATTCACTGGGCCGTTGCCGTCGGCGGCGGTGTGGAGGCGCTCCCCCGCAACCTCTACGCGCACCGTTGCCTCGGCACGACCAGGAGCACCTTCACGCTGCTCCACGATCACGGTGAAATCGACGATGGTGAATGGGGCGACGTAGGTTGGGCGATGGCGCTCGACGAGTAGTTGGAAGGATGCTTCGGCACCCTCGTAGCTTGCGCCGGCCGCCTCCATCTCCTTGACGAGCGTGGAGAGCGTCTTCGAGTCGAGTCCCGAGTTCGCGAGCTCCACGCCAAGCTCGGCGGCCCTGCTCCCCGTGTTCGCCTTGCCGCCCAGCTCCGAGACGACGAGGCGCCCGCGATTGCCAACCAGCGCTGGATCAATGTGCTGATAGGCGCGAGGAGTCTTGACCTGTGCGGCACCGTGCACACCTCCCTTGTGGGCGAACGCCGAGCGGCCAACGTACGGCTGGTGATCGTCGGGGGCGAGGTTCGCAATCTCCGCCACCTCATGCGAGAGGTGCGAGAGGTCGGCGAGGCGATCGGCACCGGCAACGGTGTGCTGCGTCTTTAGGGCAAGGTTGGCGAGCAGCGAAACCATGTTCGCATTGCCGGCTCGCTCGCCGTAGCCATTGATCGTCGCCTGCACGTGACGTACACCAGCATCAACCGCCGCAAGGGCATTCGCCACCGCGAGCTCGGCATCGTTATGCGTGTGGATCCCCCAAACGATCTCTTTCGCCGCCGCGTCGGCGGCAAGGGTCGCACGCGCATCCTTCACGATCTCTGACATGCGACCGGTGAGGGTGCCGCCATTGGTGTCACAGAGAACGAGCGTTGAGGCACCAGCGTCGCGTGCGGCGCGCAGGGTGTCGAGCGCGTAGTCACGATCCGCCTCAAAGCCGTCGAAGAAGTGCTCGGCGTCGTAGACCATCTCGCGTCCGCGTTCGGCGATGTAGGCGACGCTCTCGGAGATCATGGCGAGGTTCTCAGCGCGCGACGCCTCAAGGACCGCCTCAACATGCAGGGTCCAGCTCTTGCCGAAGATCGTGACGATCGGCGTCTCGGCATCGAGGAGCGCATTCAGGTTGGCGTCGTCACCAGGCTTATTCGACTTGTGGCGCGTGCTGCCGAACGCGGCGAGTCGTGCGCGCTCCCAGCGAATCTTCTTCGCTGCGGCGAAGAACTCAATGTCCTTCGGATTGGAGCCTGGCCAACCGCCCTCGATCGCCAGCATGCCGAACTCGTCGAGCGCACGTGCGATGCGCAGCTTGTCTTGCAGCGAAAGGATCAGCCCCTCGCGCTGGGCGCCGTCGCGAAGGGTCGTGTCGTAGAGGAGGACCGGCTCCCGATCGGCGGCGCTGGTGCTAGTGGTCACTTCAGGCTCAGCAGCTGCTCAACGATGGCGTCGGTCACCTCGCGGGTGCCTGCAAGGGTGAAGCCGGCGGCGCG
>JAEMRB010000010.1:0-2475 GCA_016463555.1 Chloroflexota bacterium | reverse complement strand
GCCTCGTCCGAGAGGATGTCGCCGAAGAGGTTCTCGGTGACGACCACATCAAAGGTGGCTGGCCAGGTTGCGAGCAGCATCGCGGTGGAGTCGACGAGGCGATGCTCCAACTTCACGTCGGGGTAGTCGGCGCCAACCTCAGTGACGACCTTGCGCCAGAGTCGGCTAGTGGAGAGGACGTTCGCCTTGTCCACTGAGGTGACCGACTTTCGCCGCGTGCGTGCCAACTCAAACGCGATCACGGCGACACGGTGAATCTCATCTTCGTGATACGGCAGCGTGTCGACGGCACGGCGCCCTGTTGGCGTTACCTCTTCACCCGACGGCTTGCCGAAGTAGAGACCGCCGGTGAGCTCGCGCACCATCAACATGTCGACGCCCTTGAGGCGCTCGGCCTTCAGTGGCGAGGCGTCGGCGAGCTCTGGGTAGATCGTGACGGGGCGAAGGTTGGCGAAGAGTTCGTAGCGGGTGCGAAAGGCGAAGAGCGCCTGCTCCGGTCGAACGGTGCCGTTCGGGTTATCCCACTTCGGTCCACCAACGGCGCCAAGGAGCAGAGCGTCGGCTGTATCGGCAACCAGCAGATCCTCTTCGCGAACGGCAACGCCGTACGCGTCGATGGCGCAGCCGCCGGCCAAGATCTCGCGCCAGGCGAGCTTGAAGCCAAACTTCGATCCCGCCGCATCGAGCACGCGCCGCGCCGCTGCGACCACATCAGGGCCAACTCCATCCCCTGGAATGGTGACGATCAGGTGATCTGCCGCACCGTCGCGCAGCGCCGAGAAGAGTGGTGCCGTTAGAGTCTCGCTCACTGCATCGCCTCGCGCGATCCCTTCGTTGGCGCGCTTGCCGACCCGGACTCAAGCGCAGCGAGCTTGTTCGCTGCAGAGACGTAGGCGACGAGTGACGCATCGATGATGTTCGTGGAGAGGCCCTGCCCCGTGACGATCGGCACGTTCGGAAGTGGCTTCCCCTCTGCATCAAGATCGGTGGAGCGGCGACACTTCGCCGTCACCTGACCCTGGGCATCCTCCCCCTCGCTGACTGCACGAATCTCGTACTCGGCGAGGACCGGATGCCAGCCGAGCGTTGGCCCCACCGCCTTATCAAGCGCCTCGTAGAGCGCGTCAACCGGGCCGTTGCCGGTGGACTCGGCCGAAGCCTCGACCCCGTTCACGCGAATCTCGACGCGACCCGATGAGCCGCCGCCGCGCGAGCTGGCAACGCTCCAGTCCAGGAGCTCAATCGTTGCGGCACTACCGGTGGCAGCACGCTTGTCGACGAGCGCGAGGAGGTCGGCGTCGGTCAGCTCCTTCTTCACATCGGCGAGGGCGATCGCCTCGCGGTAGAGGGCATCGAGCGCCTCGCCGCTGAGGTCGTGACCGAGCTCGGCGAACTTCGCCTGCAGGCCACGGCGACCTGAAAGCTTGCCGATGGTGAGGCTTGAACCGAGCAGCCCAACCGACTGCGGCGTCATGATCTCGTAGGTCAACGGATTCTTCAGCACACCGTCCTGATGGATCCCCGACTCATGTGCGAAGGCATTCGCGCCAACGATCGCCTTGTTCGGCTGCACGGCGAATCCGGTCAGATACGAGACAAGTCGGCTCGCCGACGTCAGCTGCTCCGTCTGCACCTGAATGTCGTGCGACTCGAACTGCCCTGGACGGGTGCGCAGCGCCATCACCACCTCTTCCAGCGAGGCGTTGCCGGCACGCTCGCCGAGTCCGTTGATGGTCACCTCTACCTGACGAGCACCAGCCTGCACCGCCGCCAACGTGTTGGCGGTCGCCAGGCCGAGATCGTTGTGGCAGTGAACGCTGATCGTGGCGTCGCGTCCAACGCGATCCACCACCAACTTCGTGAGCGCGGCGTACTCCGACGGAATGGCGTAGCCCACCGTGTCGGGGATATTCACCGTTGAGGCGCCCGCCTCAACCACCGCCTCGTACACCTGCAACAGGTAGTCGTGATCGGTGCGGCTCGCATCTTCGGCGGAGAACTCCACCTCAGCATCGCGACCGAGCTTCTCGCGCGCGTACTTCACCCACTTCACCGCCTCGGCGAGTGCCGCCTCGCGCGTGGTGCGCAGCTTGTGGGTGAGGTGAATGTCGGAGGTGGCGATAAAGAGATGCAGGTGCGGTCGGTCCGAGACCTTGATCGCGTCGATGGCACGCTGTGGATCGCCATCTTTGCAGCGCGCGAGTGCGGCGATGCCGATCCCCTTCGTGGTGAGGGCGATCTGTCGTACCGCCTCAAAGTCGCCCTCAGAGGCTGCGGGGAAGCCCGCCTCGATGACGTCAACCTTCAGCTTGGCGAGTTGTCGCGCAACTTCAAGCTTCTCGGCAACGGTGAGCCCGGCGCCTGGCGCCTGCTCACCATCGCGCAGGGTGGTGTCAAAGATGCGAACGGCGCCAGCGGCGACGCCAGGGCCCGGTGCCCCGTTCACTTGCCAGCGCCCTTCTCCGCGGCGCCCTG
>JAEMRB010000085.1 GCA_016463555.1 Chloroflexota bacterium | reverse complement strand
CCCCAGTCCACGAGCCGGTGGCGGCCTGGTGGCTAAAGGCGGTTGCCAGGATCGCTACGAGCATGAGTAGTGACCCCACAAGCGTGTAGAGGACGAACTTGATCGTGGCGTAGATGCGATCGGCGCCACCCCAGATCCCGATAATTAGGTACATCGGCACCAGCACGATCTCCCAGAAGATGTAGAAGAGGAAGAGGTCAAGCGACAGGAAGACACCGAGCATGCCGGTCTCGAGGATGAGGAAGCTGATGAAGTACTCCTTCACGCGCGTCTGGATCGGGCCGAAGCTCGCCAGGATGCAGATCCAGCTGAGCAGCGTCGTCAAGACGACAAGCGCGCTAGAGAGCCCATCAACACCGAGGTGATAGGTGATGCCGAACGATGGGATCCACGAGAGCTGCTCGCTAAAGGCGAACTCGCCACTCTGCCCACGAATGCCCAGCAACATGCCGAGGCTTAGCGCAAAGGTGATCAGTGAGATGCCGAGTGCGGCGAAGCGGACCAGGCTCGGTCGCGACGATGGAAGGAACGCGATGCCGAGCGCACCGAGAAGCGGCAGGAAGATGATCAGCGAAAGGATTGGCATGTCACTCATCCCGCAAGTACCAAGTAGGCGGCGGCAATGGCGACAAGGCCGAACGCGATGCCGAGCGCGTAGTTTTGCACGCGACCGGTTTGGATCTGTCGCAGGCCGCGGCCGCCGCTCGAGGTGAGTGTCGCAACACCGTTGACAGTACCGTCAACGACGCGGCGATCAAACCACCAGAGTGCGTTGGCAAACTTCCGACCGAAGCGCACGAAGACAAGGTCATTGAGGTCGTCAAAGTACCAGCGGTTGCGACTCCCGTCGTAGAGTGGCTGCAAGAGCTTGGTAACACGACCAAGGAGCTCGTTGTTATCGCTGCGGAAGAGTCGCACCCCAACGACGGTGCCGATTGATGCAACGGTGACGCTTGCGAGCATGAGGAGACCATCAATACCGAAGAGTGTCCACGCCTCATATTCGTGACCGAGCATCTCGCTTGCCGGGTGGAAGATCGGCTCAAGTGCATGCACGAGAACGCCGTCGGCGAATGGGAAGCCGAGCGCTGCGCCGATTGCGATCGATGGCACAGCGAGAATGATCAGCGGCAGCGTCATCGTCCACGGTGACTCGTGCACATGTGACTCGTCGTGCACGCGGCTCTTCCCCCAGAAGGTGAGCCCCATCAGTCGGAACATGTAGAAGGCGGTCATCGCAGCGACGACCATACCGACGAGCCAGACCCAAGCGTAGCCAAATTTAAATGCTTCGCCAAGGATTTCGTCTTTTGAGAAGAAGCCGGCGAGTGGTGGGAGGCCAGCAATTGCAACGGTACCGATCAACATTGTGGCGTACGTAATAGGGATCTTGCGCCAGAGTCCGCCCATCTTCGTCATCTCTTGCTCACCGTTCACCGCGTGGATCACCGAGCCTGAGCCGAGGAAGAGGAGCCCCTTGAAGAATCCGTGGGTGATGAGATGGAAGATCGCTGGAATCCATGCGCCAACACCGAGCGCGGCAAACATGTAGCCGAGCTGTGAGAGGGTCGAGAAGGCGAGCACGCGCTTGATATCGGTCTGCGTGAGCGCAATGGAGGCGGCGAAGATCGCGGTGAAGATGCCGATGGCGGCAACGATGAGCATTGCGTCGTGGCTCGCGGCGAAGAGCGGGCTCATGCGTGCCACGAGATAGACGCCTGCGTTCACCATGGTTGCCGCGTGGATGAGTGCGCTAACGGGGGTTGGCCCCTCCATGGCGTCGGGGAGCCAGACGTGCAGTGGGAACTGCGCCGACTTGCCGACGGCGCCGCAGAAGATCAGCAGGGCGATCACGGTGGCGGCGGGACCAACGAGCGCGCCCGCCTCAACGCCGGCGAGCACCGTGTGGATGTCGAGTGAGCCGAAGACCACCACGAGGCCCATCAGGCCGAGGGCGAAGCCGACGTCACCGACGCGGTTCGTAATGAACGCCTTCTTGGCGGCCAGGCCTGGCGCCGTCTTCGTGTACCAGAAGCCGATCAGCAGATAGGAGGAGAGGCCGACGAGCTCCCAGGCGGCGAAGACGACGAGGAGGTTGTCGGCGAGGACGAGCAGGAGCATCGAGAACATGAAGAGGTTCAGGTAGGCGAAGAAGCGCCAGTAGCTGTCGTCGTGGCTCATGTAGCCAACGCTGTAGAGGTGCACCAGGGCGCCAACCGTGGTCACCACCAGGAGGAGGGCGCCGGTGAGGGCGTCGACGTGCAGGCCGAGCCCGAAGCTGAGGTCGCCTGAGGCGATCCAGGTGAAGAGCGGCATCGAGGCACCCGCCTCGCCGAGGCCCCCGGTGAGGGATGGGATCGCAAGGCTCATGGCCAGCGCCCAGGTGGCGATGATCGCGCCGAGCGGCACGAGGTGGGCCATCTTGCCGAGGCGGCGCCCGACCGCCGCCGTAAAGGTGAAGCCGATCAGGGGGAGGAGAAGGAGGAGCGGCGCATAGCCCGGAAGAGTGCCGACTTCGACCATCGTCTCCGCGGTGATCATCGGCTACTGCCTCATCGTGTCGTACTCGTCGACCAGCGGCGTCTTCCGGTTCCGGAAGATGGCGATCACGATCGCCAAGCCAACGGTGGCCTCTGCCGCCGCCACGGCGATGATCAGCAGGGCGAAGGCTGCCCCCTGCCCTGCGAGCGACGGGATGAATGCGCCTAACGCTAGTGCGGCGAGGTTCACGGCATTCAGCATCAACTCAATGCTCATCAACATGGTGATCGCATTGCGTCGCGCGAGGAAGCCGAATGACCCGATGGCGAAGAGCATCCCCGAAAGAACGAGGTACGGCTCCAGGTGTCCGGCGATCTGGCTCACGGAAGCTCCTCGCCCACTTCGTCGCCCCTCGGCTCCATCGCGAGGTAGAGGCCCCCGATCACGGCGGCAAGGATGAGCACGCTCGCAATTTCAAAGGCGAGGAGGTACGGCCCGAAGAGTGCGGCGGCGACTGGCGCGGTGCCGGTTGCGGCCGGAGTGTCGATGAAGACGGTGGAGCTCCAGTCCGTGCTGCCGAAGGCGAGGCCGAAGAGTAGAGCAAGGAGCACCGCTGCGAGCGCGGCGGGGGCTACCTGTGTCTGGAACGCCAACTTTAGTGGCGCGACCTTCGTCTGCGTGAGCATGATCGCAAAGAGGATCAGCACGCTGATCGCACCGATGTAGACGAGTACCTGCGCGCCAGCAACGATCGCGGCGCCCAACATCACGTAGATGCCGGCGAGTGCGCCAAGCGTGAGGATTAGGAAGAGGCCACTCTTAATAATGTCGCGGCCGAAGACCACGCCAAACGCTGCGGCGAGCACCACGCCACCAAGAAGTAAGAAGAGAACGTCCGACCACCCGAGTCCGATAAACGGAATGACGTCGGGGAGCGGCATCGGTTACTTGCGCAGGCTTTGTGGCAACACAGGGAGCTGTCGGGCCGGATCGTAGCGTCGCCCAGCGACGGTGTTCTCCCAGTTGGCTTCGCTGCGAATGAAGGTGGCCTCTGACGTGCGCTCGAGCTTCGAGAGGGCGATGAGGTCAATCATCGGCTCGCTGCGATCGGTGTGCGCAAGCTCAAAATCGAATCCGCTGCGGAGGGCGTCATATGGGCAGGCGTCGACGCAGATGCCGCAGAGGATGCAGCGCGACTCGTCAACTTCAAACTTGGCAAGGATTCGTGGCTTCGGCATCAGCGCGCCGGTTGGGCAGGTCTCTGCACAGCGACCGCACGAGACGCACGGTGACTCATTCAGGCTCATGTCGAGCGGCGTGGTGACGAGCGTGTCGAAGCCGGTGCGCATGAAGTCGTAGCAGGCGGCGCCAACCACTTCGGCGCAAACGCTGGCGCAGCGTCCGCAGTCAATGCAGCGAGATGGCTCACGTAGGATGAATGCATGTGAGTCGTCGCGGATGTAGTCGTGATTTGCACCGGTCCAGCGGTTTTCGGTAAT
>JAEMRB010000009.1:11711-15787 GCA_016463555.1 Chloroflexota bacterium | reverse complement strand
AGGAGCGCACGCAGGAAGAGTTCTTCCACACCTTCAACGCGCTGCACTCCGCCGGGAAGCAGATTGTGTTGACGTCGGATCGCACACCGAAAGAGATCTCGTTGCTCGAGGAGCGCCTTCGCTCGCGATTTGAGTGGGGCCTCATCGCCGACATCTCGTCGCCAGATCTTGAGACGCGCATTGCAATCTTGCGCGCCAAGGCGGAAGAGAGTGGCGTCATCGTTGCAAACGATGTTGTTGAACAGGTTGCGCGCCGCGTGCAGAGCAACGTGCGCGAGCTTGAAGGCGCACTGACGCGACTTGTCGCTGTTGGCCGACTCAGCGGCATGCCGGTCACGATGGAGCTCGCAGCGCGCGTACTGAACGAGGCTGTCTATCCGAACCCGAAGCGCATCCTTGAGCCAGAGCAGGTGGTCGCCACCGTCGCCGAGCACTTCAGCCTGACGGTTGAGCAGCTCCGTGGACCGAAGCGCGATCGGGAGATTGTGACCCCACGGCAGATCGCGGCGTACCTCTCCCGCGAGGAGACCGACGCCTCGCTCGTTCGCATTGGGGCCGCCCTGGGCGGTCGCGACCACTCGACCATCATTCACGCCTGCACCAAGATTGAACGGGAGATGGGCTACGACGGCGAGCTGCGCCGAGAGGTTGCCTTGCTACGCGAAGCCCTTCTCCGCCTCGGCCAAGGGGTTGCCGCCCGCCCGTAGCCCCACTACAGGTGTGGAAATCTCGTGGATAAGGCCCCTCTGGGTGTGGTTTTGTGGGGGTTTTTCTAGGAGGGTGTGAAGAGGGGTGTGGGTAACCCGGTGTGGTTCTCCGCAAGGTCTCCCCAGCCTAGGGGGCGCCTCAGGGAGCCAGGTGAGGGTTCTCCACGCGGAGAGGGGCCCTTCCCACGGCCCGTTTGTGCGAAGGTGAGCACGGCTCTCCACGCCGCCCACAGTACTAATACGGTGATGACGAGTTAAAACAACTAAGACACTATTACCCTAGAGAGGGAACCTATATGTGGAGGAACCGATGAAGCTCTCAGCAATCCAGGAGCACCTAGCCCGCGGACTCGCCATCGTTGGCCATGCCGTGGCGACCCGCAACACCTTGCCAATCCTGTCGAACGTCTACCTCGGTACCGAGGATGGCGGGCTTCGCCTTGTTGCCACAAACCTCGACATTGCGATCACCCACTGGGTTCCAGCGAAGGTTGAAGAGAAGGGCTCCACCACCATCCCGGCCCGGCTGCTCGCCGATGTGGTGAACGGTCTGCCGAACGAGAAGATCGACCTCTCACTCCTTGCTGACGGGCGCGTGCAGATCAAGTGTGGCCGGAACGCCTCACACCTCCGCGCCACACCCGCCGACGACTACCCACCGGTGGGCGCCGCCAGCGAGCGACCAACAGCGCGCATCACACAGAAGGCGCTAAAGGCTGCACTTGAGTCAACCGTCTTCGCCGCCGCTGGTGACGAGGCGCGACCGATCCTCACCGGCGTGCTGACAAAGTTCACCGGCGAGAAGGCGACATTCGCCGCCGCCGACAACTACCGCATCGCCGTTGCTGGCGCACCGCTCGCAGAGGCGGCCTCAGAGACAAGCCTGATCGTGCCCGCTCGGTCATATGCAGAGCTGTTGCGCCTCCTCTCCGATGTTGAAGATCTTGTTGAGATCACATTCACCCCAACGAAGAACCAGCTGCAGTTCAAGCTCGGCGACACCATGCTGGTGAGCCGTCTGATCGAGGGGCAGTTCCCAAACTTCCAACAGGTGGTTCCAACAAGCCACACCACTAAGGTGACGCTTGACCGAGACAGCTTCCTCTCGGCGGTAAAGCTGGCGCAAGTTGTTGCCGACGCATCAGCGCACATCGTGCGCTTTGCAATCTCCACAACCGGTGGCGGCGCTATCGACATCACCGCAGCGGCGGATGTTGGTGACCACGCGGCACACATCGAGGCGAAGGTTGAGGGCGAGGGAACAACGATCGCATTCAACGCGAAGTACCTTGTTGACGTGCTCTCGCGCGTTGAGGCCGATCAATTCTCACTCGAGCTCACCGGCCCTGTCGCACCCGGGTTGCTTCGCCCGCTTGACGGTCGCGACTACCTGCACGTTGTGATGCCGGTGCGCACACCCTCCTGACCCGCACCGCTCGCGAACGCGCGGCGCAGCAATGATTGAGAGCGTGCGACTTCACCAGGTGCGAAGCTGGGCCGACGGCAGCGTCGCGCTAACACCAGGGACACACATCTTTTGGGGCGAGAACGGCGCAGGGAAGACCACCATCCTTGAGGCGTGCATCATTGCCGCGACCGGGCGCTCGCACCGCGCAGGTGCGCTGCGTGAAGTGATCGCCGGTGACGGTGACCAGGCGGCGATCACAGTCACGGTGCGCGATGAAGGTGCCGACCCCACCGACACACTTGCGCAGTCAACGCTCGGCGTGGAGATCTCGCGCGCGGGGCGAGCGAAGCACCTCCTTAACGGAACCCCGCGCACCACAGCAGCCCTAGGGGAGCGGCTGCGCGTCGCGGCGTTTGTTCCCGAAGAGACCGGCCTGGTTGTTGGCGCGCCAGCCGTGCGCCGCGGACTACTCGACCGCGTCGCGTCGCAGTGGCAGCGCGGATACGAGGCAACCCTGACACGCTACGAACGCGCGCTCCGTCAGCGCAACCGCCTGCTCAAAGATGCGCTTGAGGTGGACGGCGCCGCACGCCGCGCCATCGCGAGCGAGATGCGCCCATGGACTGAGATGCTGGTCACCACCGGGTCAGAGGTGGTGGCCGGCCGCCTCGCCCTCCTTGCAGCGCTCGCCCCAGTTCTCTCGGCAACGCACCGTGAGGTCGCGCCGAGCGAAGCCGAACTTGAAACGCACTACCTTTCGCGCGAGGAGTACCGCCCCGACGAATCTGCGAGCGAGTGCGCGACGCGCCTTGCGGAGGCGTTTGACCAGACCGCCGAGACAGAGGGCTATCAGGGATACACACTGGTCGGCCCACACCGCGACGACATCGCCTTCCACGTTGGCGGGAGCGACATCGCCCCAACAGCGTCACGCGGGCAGCAGCGCAGCCTCCTTCTCGCGCTCCTCTTCGCCGAGATCAAGCTGCTCACCGACGAGCACGGTCACCCGCCGGTCCTCTTACTCGACGACGCGTTCTCCGAGCTTGACCCGCAACGCCGCGAACACCTGGTGGCGCGCATCGCCGCGCTACCGCAGAGCATCATTACGGCGACCGCGCTCGAAGACTTAGCCCCCAGCCTCGTGGCGCGGGCGACCTCGCGCGAGATCCAGCGGGGCCCACAGGGCAGCAGCGTGACAGCGTGAGCACGAAACGCACGCGAAAGGGGCGGCCAGAGGGGCTCGCCGGGCTGCTCCCTGAAGCGGCGCGCGCCCTCGGCTTTGAAGAGGAGCTTCGGTTCGCGCGAACGATGGGCGTCTTCGGTGACCTCCTGCGCGAAGTGGCGCCACACCTCGCCCCCGTCAGCCACCTTGTTGCTATCGAGCGCGGCCGGCTCATTGTTGAAGCACGGAACCCCGTGGCGGCACAGGAGCTACACCTTCGCGGCGCAGAGCTCGCCCGCGCCTTTAGCGAGCGACCCGGCGGCGAACGCTCGATTGGCCTAACGGTACGGATCGCCATCTCAGGCAGCGAGCAAGACTGAGCGTATTCTCAACACATGGACCAGACCGAACAGACCATTCACCCCGCAGTGCTAACCGCTACTGAGCCTGCGTTTGGCCCAGGCTGGCTCCTGCTCGCACGCACGCCGAAGGGGCCATCTGAGGAGCGCGTACTCGGCACACGCGCGGTACTCATCTCGCTCGTCGGTGCGACAACGGCGCAGCTCCAAAAATCCGCCAACGAAACACTTGACCTCTTTGACAGAGACGGATCGGCCAGCCCCGCGGAGCGAGCGCGTCGTGCGCTCACCGCTGCACAGAAGCGACTCGGCGAGAGCGTCGCAGTTGGGCTCGTTGCGCTATCGCGCGAAGAGGTCCTTGTAGCGCGCACCAGCGGCGTGGCGATTGCCGCACGGCGAACTACAGAGGGTCGCATGTCAACAATCATGTTGCCCGACGA
>JAEMRB010000009.1:0-11611 GCA_016463555.1 Chloroflexota bacterium | reverse complement strand
GTTGCAGTCGCAAAGATCAACGCGCGCACACGCTGGGAGGAGGGGAACCTTGAGCGCGAGGCGCGCATCGCCGCTGCAAAACCGGTGGTGCCAAAGGCCGATCCGAATCGGCCAGACGCGCAGACACGGCCGTATGAACCAATTGACACCGCGGCACAGGCGGTGATTGATGCGCGACGCCCAAGCACACGAAGCGGGACGGAGGCACGTGCGCGAGGGAAGGCTCAACCGCCACCGGCACGCGACCAGCGCACAAGCGATGCAGTGCGAGCGGCGCAAGAGACTGCGCGCGCGGAGGCGCGACTGCGGGCAGAGCATCGCAGCGCAGCAGAGCCACGAGTTGAGCGATCGTGGCGAGAGCGCGCCGCAACGTCAACGTCGTTCTGGCAGCGCGCCGCTGCGCGCATCGCAAACGAGATTGAGCGCCGAGCACCATGGCTAACAGTCACCCCAGCTGAGCCAACGCTCCGCGCGGCGACGGGGAGCAACGAGCAGGCAGAGCACGAAGTTCAGCGCACACGTCGACGCCGCTCAGCCGCAATCCTTCTCGCCGCGGTGTTGGTCGCCGGGGTCGGCGGCGCAACTGCACTCGTGTTGAACGGATCAACTCCCGAGCTGGACGCTGCAGCGAAGGCCCGCGAGGCGCTACGAAGCGCGGAGATCGGGATCGGCGAAGCGCTTGATTCCCAGACCAACCTTCTTGTGAACGACCCAGAGCGCGCGAAGAGCCTCTTGCTCACCGCTGTTGCTAACCTGAACCTTGCAGAGAGTGGAGGCGGCCCGCTCGCCCGAATCACGACGCTACGAACAGAGGCGACAGAGACGCTCAATAAGATTTTCCTAGTGAACAACACGGCCCCAATCGAACTCTTCGACTTTGAGGCGGCGGGCGCAACAGTTGAGATCCAGGCGATCGTCCAGGGGCCAGACGGCCTGCCGTATGTCATCGACAAGGTGACGGGTGCGGTGTACCGAATCGATGCGGAGCGCGGCCGTGCAACCGTTGTGTACCAGCCAGGGTTTGACCTCTACGGCACGCGCACTGGGCGCGCACTCCTCATCACCGCCTCTGGGCCCGACCTCGTGGTGTTTGATGCCTCCTCCAACCTATGGCGCTGGCGCCCCTCCGACGGAGCCGGCAAGGGGACGCTGGTCAAGCTTCGCGTTCGCGACGGCGAGCTGTGGGGGAGCGACGTCAAGGCGATTGTCGGATTCGCAGCCGATCCAGGGACTGGGCTTTACCGCCTCTATGTCGTTGACCCCTCGGCACGTCAGATCTTGCGGTACCAGCCAGCCCCCGACGGCACGGGCTACCCCGCCGCCCCAACGGCGTATCTGATCAACCCGATGTCACTGGGCACCATGACGGGCATCGCGATCGACGGCGATGTCTATATGACGAGCGGCGGTGCACTGCGTCGCTACTCAGGCGGTGCGCCAGACGAGTGGACCCCAGCAGAGATCGGCGACGAGCTACTGCGGCCCCTGCTCACCCCAACGGTCGTGATGTCCGCGGGGGCGAGCCGAACAGGGATCATCTACGTCTGGGATAGCAGCGCGCGCCGAGTGATCGCGTACAGCAAGGCGTCGTCCGGCGCCATGCTCGCGCAGTACGTCATTAGCGATCAAGCCGACCAAATCGGTGAGATTCTCGGCGGATACATCCTCCCCGCATCTGATGGCGGGGCACCAACGTTTGTCTGGGCTGAGGCGGGACGCGTTCGTAGCGCCGTCCTTGGGAAACCGATTACACAAGAGCCAGGGGCGAGCGTTGGCCCAACTCCTGATCCTGTTATCGAGACCCCGATTCCAACGCCGTAAGCGTGCGATCATAGAGCGATGGAACTACGACGCGCGGTGGTTGAGGGGGTGCGCATCCAGATGATCTCTGGGACGCACGTGCTGCTCCTACGCGACGCCGAGGAGGCGCGCTACCTGCCGATTCCGATTGGGCCCAACGAGGCCAGCGCCATCGCCTATCACCTTCAGGGAATCACACCAGAGCGACCACTAACGCATGACACTGCACTCCGCGCCATTCGCGCCCTAGGGGCGACACTGCGCGAGGTGCGCATCATTGAAGTCCGTGAAGAGACGTTCCGCGCGCAGATGTTGATGGTTGCCCCAAGCGGCGAAGAGGCTGAGCTAGATGCACGGCCGAGTGATGCAGTCGCACTCGCGCTACGTGCCGAGGCGCCAATCTTTATCTCAGCAGAACTGCTTTCAGCGGAAGGGATCGTTCCGGAGGCTGCTGAAGAGGAGCGGCTCTCGCTCTTCCGTGACTTCGTTAACTCGCTCGACGGCGAGGAGCCACCGGCAGCGCGCTAGCGCTCATCGTTCAACAGCGCGCGACCTCGCGAGAGCGTTCGAGCGCGGCTCACCCAGAGCCCAATGCGTAGCGACCAGAAGTCGCGCACAGCTCGCGCAATTACCGAGAGGCCCGCCCCTGTAGGTGAGCCAGCGGTGCGCGGATAGTGCGGCACGCCGACCTCGAGGATGTTCAGGCCATCGAGTCGCAAACGAATCAATAGCTCTGCGGAGAAGAACGCTCCGTCAGAGTGCACGATAATTCCACGCAGTGCATCGCGACGGAATAGTTTCGCAGCGCAGTCAACGTCGCGGACACGAAGTCCGAACCAGATGCGATTGGCGATGCGATACAGGGTGGCGTAGATGAGACGCAGTGGCGGGTCGGCACGCTGCATGCGATACCCAATGACAACTGGCGAGCGTGTCTCCTCGGCACACTCGACAAGGCGCGCAAGATCAGCGACACGGAACTGGCGGTCGCCGTCGGTGTAGGCAAGGTGGTCATAACGTGCCGCCGCAAAACCTGAACGAAGCGCGCCGCCGTACCCGCGGTTCACCTCGTGGCGCACCAGGCGAACAACTCCGCCGTGCCGTTGCACCAGGCGCTCGGCCACGCCGGCAGTGTCATCACGCGAACCGTCGTCAACGAGAATGACCTCATAGGTCGTGGCGAGGGCGGGGAGCGCTGCGAGCGCATCGGCGACGAGCGCCTCAAGGTTCTCAGCCTCGTTGTGACAGGGGAAGAAGAGCGAGAGCTCTTGCAGTGGCACCTTCCACAACCCCCTTCACGGCTACACTCGGCAGATGATTTCTCAGACGGCCCGTCGACCAACCGAGCAGGTCAGCCTTCGCACAATTGCGCTGATCGCTGCGCTCGGGATTCTCTTGCGGGTGATCATCGCATACGTGGCACTCCCTCCAGACGCAGGATTTGCCGCCGACCTCAACGCATTCCGAGCGTGGGCATCTGAGCTGGGGACCCGCGGGCCATGGGGTTTCTATGCGCGCGGAATGTTTGTCGACTATCTCCCTGGCTACATGTGGGTCCTGTGGGCGCTCGGCTCGCTTAGCGCGCTCATCACCGGCAGCACCGACCCTGGGGCGCTCGTAAAGCTCCCTGCGATCCTTGCCGACGGGCTGCTGGTACTGGCAACGGTGCGACTTGCCGCCGACCTTGGCGCCCCACGCCGCAGTCAGATCGCCGCCGCAGTCGCCATGGCCTTCGGGCCAATGATCTGGCTCGACTCGGCCGTGTGGGGGCAGGTCGACTCCATCGGGACCGCCGCCCTCCTCTATTCACTCTCCGCGCTCATCCGCGGCCAAACTGTTCGCGGTGCGATCTTCGCCGCCCTCGCTGCGGTGCTCAAGCCACAGTTCGGCATCCTGATCCCCATCGTTGGCGTCCTCGCCTTTGTGCGAGCGCGGTCTGCACGCGACCCCTGGGCCTTCGTCGTAGCGGGCCTCGCTGGCGCGGCCACCGTTGCCCTCGCCGCCCTACCGTTCGGGCTCACGCTTCCCGATGTGCTGGCCAAGATCGCAGAGGCCGCAGGCACCTATCCATACCTTTCAGTGAACGCCTGGAACCCTTGGGCACTCATCGAAGTCGGCGGGCGAGCGGTCGTTGATGCAAGCGGGTGGGCGTCCGACATTGACCCACTCCCCCTGATCGGCATCCCAGGAGTCGCGATCGGCAGTGCGGCGATCGCCACCGCCGTACTCGTTGCAATGCGATACGTGCGACGCGACACTGCGATCCGAACCGTCACCGCTGTTGCCATCCTTGCCATCGCCTTCTTCGTTCTGCCAACGCGCGTGCACGAGCGCTACCTCTTCCCGGCGATTCCGCTCACGATTGCACTCGCCGCAGCACGGCCCGCCTGGCGCTGGATTGCAGTCGTAACCTCGGTCGCCTTCTTTGTGAACAGCTGGGGGGTCCTCACCATCTCGTACTTCCAGAACCCAGGCTTACCAAACCTTGGCGTTTTCACCGACGCACTCCACACACCAATTGCGGTGACGGTTACCGCGATTGCAATCACTGCGACGCTGGCCGCAGCAATCTGGCTAGCATGGAGCACCGAAAAACGCACAACGGGCCCGCGACTAGCAGCCACGCAGCGGAAACAGGTTGATGCCGTGCCGCGACGTGCGGCCATCGCAAAGCCGGAGCCCCGCCGAATCCTCACACGGATTGACCTCTGGCTCTTGATCCTGGTGACAGTGAGCACCCTGTCACTGAGAGGTTGGCGCGTTGGTGAACCGACGCACTTCCAGTTCGATGAGGTCTACCACGTGCGAACCGCAACAGAGTTCATGCAAGACTGGAAGTACGGCGAGCCGCATGCGATCTATGAGTACACACACCCACATCTCGCCAAGTACCTCATTGCACTCGGTCTCGAAACGTTTGGCGCACCTCGTGTCGATGCGCAAACAACATACCCAACAAGGATCGGCGCAATTGCCGTTCGGCCAGAGGATGCACTAAGCCCTGGCCGAATTTGGATCGCGGGGCCAGACAAGATCAGCGTGATTGATGCACCAACGCGCGCAGTCCTTGGCACACTTCCACTACGTAACGTTTCGCAACTGCTCGCCGCCCATGATGGCTCCCTCTGGGGCGCTACCGCAAACGGCACAATCTTTTCGGTCGACCGCGCCACCGCCGATCAGGGCGGCGCAAGCGGCCTGCGCACGTGGACATCAACCGACGGTGCCATCCTGGGCATTGCACCACTTACTGATGGCAGTGTTGCCCTTGTGCAACGCGACCAGGTGCTGATCATGCGCGATGGAGCTGTCGTGGCGAGCGCACCACTTGTGCGCGGGACGTCGGTACTCGCGCTCACGGTAGATGATGAGGAGCGAATCTTTGTGACGAGCGCTAGCGGGCTGACGAGCTACGCGGCACTTGATCTGTCGACCATGCGATCCTCGCCCATTGAGGGTGGCGCAGCCGCCGTTGCGGCCGTTGACTGGTTTGACTCGCTGCGACTCTACGTAGCGGGTCGCGATGGCGTACGGGTGTACAACGCAAAAAGCGAGAGCACGACGCTCATCTCGCAGATCACGATCCCAGGCGCCACGGCGATCGTGCCCAATGATGCAAGCCGCATGGTGCACGTGGTGGCACCTGGACCCGACGGCGCCGGCGCATCGCTGTGGACGGTTGAGCCGAACGGCAACGCCCGATTTGCCGATGTTGCCGTGGGCGCTGATGCACTCACGCTTGGCGTGAGCGGCGCAGCCCTTGATGCCTCAGCCGAGCGTGCCGATGGCGGCAACGGCGAGCTACTTATTGCGGCGCCATCTGGTGCCATGACACAGGTGAGCGTGGGCGACCTCGCCGCTGGCTGGCGCTGGCCCGGGGTGATTGCCGGCGCACTCGCCGCAGCCCTCCTGGTTCTCTTGGCGCGGCTCCTGACGGAGCGCCGCGACGTCGCCGCCCTCGTCGGCGTACTCGCCCTGCTCGACGGGGCCGGGTTCGTGCAGAGCCGCATCGGCATGAATGACGTCTACCTCCTCGCCCTCCTGCTTGGCGGTGCGGTCGCCTTCGTGGCATGGCTGCAGGGTCGCGCGCGAGGCGCCCTCTCTGGGGGGCTCCTCCTCGTCGTGGCCGGACTTCTGCTCGGCGGAGCGCTCGCAAGCAAATGGGTCGCCCTCTACGGCATCTTCGGTCTCGGCATCATCTGGCTCGCGCGAACAGCGCCAGGGCGCCTACTGGTCGCGGGCGGGCTCGCCCTACTCGGCGCCGTGCTCCTTCCGCCAGCGCTCGCGGTCGCCGACGGCTCCACCCGCATCCCAAATCTGCCGTTTGCCGCCGTGCTGGTGCTACTCCTTGCGGCGACAGGCGTGGCCATCCATCGCGCTGGTGGCATCTCGCGGCGCGAAGCAACCCCACGCTCACTCCTCGGACTCCTCTCGCTCCCGGGTGAAGCGACGCTCGTCCTCTTTACGCTCGCCGCGCTTCCGCTCGGCGTCTACATCGCGAGCTACTTACCGTGGGCGGCGCTCGGCAATCAGTTGATTACCGGTTGGCCGATCGGCAACAGCGGACAGACGCTGACCGATCTCACGGCGTCGATGTATCGCTATCACGACACGCTGCGCGCCGCGCATGCCGCGAGCTCACCATGGTGGGCGTGGCCGCTCGACTTGAAGCCTGTCTGGTTCTTCCAGTCGAGCTTCACCGCGGGCGGCAGCTCATGGACCGCCGCGGTGTACGACGGCGGCAACGTGCTCTCGCGCGCCCTTAGCATCGGCGGTGCGCTCTGGCTTGCAGCAGAGGCGTGGCGCCGACGAAGCTGGGGCCTCGCATCGGTTCTCGTTCTCGGCCTTGCGCTCTGGCTGCCGTGGGCGCGCATTGATCGCGTCGCATTCCAATATCACTACTACCCAACATCACAGATCGCCCTGATCGGCCTCGCACTTCTCTTGGCTGATCTTCGCGCCGGATCACAGCGTGCTGCGCAGATCGTGCGCATCGGTGGCGCATGCGCGGTGCTCGCTGCGCCAGTCCTTTGGATGGCTACTGGCGCGCTCTGCGCGCTCGCAGGAGTGACGAGCGTCTACCCGGAAAGCCAGGTCTGCCTCTCGGGAGGGTTCGGCACACCAGGACCACTCGTTGGTGCAATTGCGCTTGTTCCCGCAACGGTGGCCGCATGGTCAATTCTCGGAGCAACCGATATGCGTCGCATCTTTACGATCACCATCGGCAGCATCGCTGCAGTCGCACTTCTCTGGTATCCGAACTGGTCAGCGTTACCACTCCCAACCGGCGTTCATAACTGGTACCAGGGCGTACTGCCAACATGGGCCTGGCCCTTCCAGTTCGGCGTCACCCTTGAAAGTTCCGCCGAGACCGCGCTTGTCAGCAGCGCGACACTCGTCGTTGGCGTGCTACTCCTCTGCGCCGCCGCCGCTGGTGCCTATGGTGCGAGCCGACTCGGTCACGCTGCTCGTAGAAAGCTCGACGAGGATCGCGCGTAGCGGCAACTCTCGCGCAGCGATGCTGTAGGGCGTTAGTCGCTCAAGATGCAGCGACTCACCAGCGGCAAGTTGCACCCGGGTGTCGTGGGCGGTAACCCATCCGCCACCCTCGATCACCACGAGCACAACATCACCAGCGCTGCGCAGCGGGCCGTAGGTGCCGCCTGGCGTGACCGTGAACTCAGTGATCTGCGCGATGTCGTTTGAGAAGATGGCGCTACTGAGAACACCCTGGGAGCCCGCAGCGCGGTCGGCACGTCGATGACCAGGGCCAAAACTTCGGATGTTCATGCTCTTCCGCAGTGCGCAGCTGCGCACATCAAAAGGCTACCCGCGACGATTCGCTGGGCGAATGGTTGCCTCAACACCGTCGGCAACCTGGCGCCGCGTGCGCAAGAGCTCGGCATGCTGCGCCTCAGCGGCGATGAGTGGAGGGAAACGCTTCGTGACGGTGTCGCGCAGCGCAAGGAGCCCAACAAGCGTGGTGGCAATGGGGAAAATGCCGTACCACTGGAATGCGGCGTAGACCAGATTCATGCCGAAGGTGCCGAGGCTGATCCAGAGGATGTACTCCCACTCGTCGCCGACCACCCCTCGCCCACGAGCGCCGCGGGTCGCGAACGAGTAGACCAGGATCGTTGCGAGGAAGAGCACCAGGTTTGCAATCCAGAACGGCGTGTAGAACGTTCCAAGATCGGCGTTCAAGACGGTGAAGAGGTACTCCCAAGGCCAACGAAACATCTTTTCCTCACTCGCTAGGTTTCGGTTCACCCAGCACAACAGCGTGCGGGTTTGTGTGAGCGAGTATGCCACCATCAGCAGCATGCGCGTCCTTCTGCTGATCTCCCCCGAGAGCCCCGCCCTCGCAGGGCTGACGCCCATCCTCGCGACCCTTATCGCCCGTGGGGCCACGGTCGAAGCCGGTCCCGCCGCCTCGCACCTTCGGGCGGAAGAGATCCAGGTGACCGAACATGCCGATGCCGCGACCCTCGATCAGGCGGCGGCGAGCCTTACCAGCGCCGACCTCCTGATCGCCCCAGCAGGGGCCGAGGCCCCACCCGCCGCAATCGTCGCCATTACACGGGCACTCCTCGCCGCCGATAACGGGCCGATCATCGTTGTTGACCCAACTGCGATCGGCGACCTCCTCTCCGACATGGGATCCACTGGCAACTTGACCGCACTGCGGAGCGAACTCCGGCGTTCGGCGGCCCTCGTCATTGCGGCCCATGTTGCGCCGCTGGTTCGCGACAGCGAGAGCGCCATGCCAGCTCGTGACGTAATTGTGCTTGAACGCGTTCGTACATTTGGTCACGGCGAGAATCAGCACCAGGCCGCCGCGGCGTACCGGCGCGTACACACCGCAGATGCGGGGATCATGGGCGCTCGAGTGCTGCAGGGGCAAGAGCCCAGCCTCAACGACCTACTCGACCTCGACGCTGGTTCGCGACTTGTTGCCGACCTACCAACGCCGAGCGTCGCGCTCATTCGACACACAGATCCGATCGGCGTCGCAACCGCCGAGACGGCGCTCGGTGCACTCACGCGCGCGATTGAGACAGATGCAGCGGCAAGCTCCGGCTCAATCGTTGTACTCAACGTTCCAATTGATCGTGCCGTTGCCGCGGTGATCGCATCAGGAACATTTGAATCGGTGCTCGCGCCAGCACTTGCAGATGATGGCGCTGCAGAGGCGCTGCGCACGCGACCAGAACTGAGCGTCGTCATTGACCCTTCTTATCGCGCAACAGAGTTTGACATGATTGGCGTCAGCGGCGCGGTACTCTTGCAAACAGCCGACACCGGAAACATCGAGCGTTCGCAACTTCGTGTCGTCACCGAACGCCGCCCAACACTTGACGAGCTCACCGACCTACTCTTCTCGTGGCGCATCGTTCGACACATTCGGTCGAACGCCATCGTAGTGGCGCGCGGTGCTGCAACACTCGGTATTGGTGCCGCACAAGTGAATCGTCGCGTCGCCGTTGACATTGCGCTCAACCAGGCGGGAGAGCGCGCACGCGGTGCAGTGATGGCCAGTGATGCGTACTTTCCATTTGCAGAGGGGATCGCTGCAGCAGCGGCAGCGGGCGTCACCGCCATTGTTCAGCCGGGCGGCTCACGTCGCGATGCAGCGGCAATCGAGATCGCCGATCGTCACGGCATTGCGATGGTCTTCACCGGGCGGCGACACTACCGTCGCTAAGGCACTACACCCAGCGCAGCGCCACCGGATCCCACGCGCCGACGCAGAGCGCAGCGGCATCGCCTTCAAGGCGTCGCTGAACATCACGTAGCTCGCGTGCAGTTCCTTGCCACCCTGGCGCCTTTAGCGTTGGAGAGATGTCGGCGAGTGGCGCCAAGACGAAGAGACGTTCGGCAGCGGCTGGATGCGGAACAACCAGCGGCCGATCAGCATCAGCACCGTCGGACTCCGTACCGTGTGGTCGCGGATGCACTACCGCGATGTTCTCCATCGCGATGATGTCAATGTCGAGACGGCGCGGGCCGAACCTTACCGTTGGCACGCGGCCGAAGAGTCGCTCTAGCTCCTTGACGCGCATGAGCACCTCAATTGCCGCCGCAGCCGGCTCTTCTGGAAGCGTCGCGCGCATCCGGAGTGCGGCGTTGAAGAACTCTGGTTGATCAACGAGGCCGACCGGGGTGGTGCGGTAGAGCGGCGAGACCTGCTCAAGGCTCCAGTCAGGGATGTGTGCGAGCGCGACGACCGCCTCGGCGAGTGTGGCGACGGGGTCGTCGAGGTTGGCCCCGATTCCTAGGTGTAGGACGAGCTCACGCATGTGCCCGACGGTAGCGCCGCGTAGGATCTACTGCATGGAAGAGGTAGAGCGTCTCATTCGCGAAGAGGTCCAACGCGAGGGCTCGATCAGCTTTGCGCGGTTTATGGAGCGCGCCCTTCTTGAGCCTGGGCTCGGCTACTACGCAACCGCCCAGCGTCGGGCTGGTCGCAGCGGTGACTTCATGACCGCGCCAGAGCTGCACCCCATCCTCGGTGCCGCCATCGCTCAACTTGCCGCCGCAACCTGGGAGCGCCTCAGCCGCCCAGCCACCTTCCGCTGGCGTGAGTACGGCGCCGGCGAAGGGACCCTCCTGCTGGCGGCACTCAACCACCTCGCCCGAGAGGGGCACCCCCTTCTCGACGCGCTGGAGGTCTCGGTGAGCGAGGCGAATCCACACCGCCTCGCCGATTTGGCGGCCGCACTGGCGGCACTCCCTGGCGGCGGGCCGCCCCTCGTCACGGCGGCGAACCCACCCGTCGCAGGGATCGTGGTCGCCAATGAGTTTGCCGATGCCCTCCCCTTCCATATCGTGGTCGGCCGCGCCGCCGCTCCAGGCGGCTTCGCTGAGCGCCGCGTGTCGATTGACCCTGTAACAAATGCCCTCACCTGGGCTGAGGGGGCGCTTGACCCGGAGGTCGCCGCTCTGCTCGCCCCCCTCATGACCGGCTGGTCGCCGCTGGCGGAGGGGCAGCTCGCCGAGATCTCGCCAGCCACGGCCGACTGGGCCCACGGGCTGGGCGGCGAACTCACCGAAGGGGTCGTTATCGTGCTCGATTACGGCCGCGAGGGGGTCGCCCTGCACGACGCCACCAGCCGCATGGCCGGCACCGCCCTCGCCTACCAGGGGCACCGAGCCACCGCGGACCTGCTTGGTGAGCCAGGGAGCCGCGACCTGACCGCCCATGTGGACCTCACCCTGCTGCGGGCGGCGGCGGTGGCCGGCGGGCTCCGCCACCTGGCGAGCACGAACCAGGCCAAGTTTCTCGCAACGGCGGGGGTCGACGGCGAGGTCGCCCGGACACGAACTGGGCCAGCGGCAACCCTCGAAGAGGCGATCGCCCTGCGCTCCGCACTCGCCCAACTGATGGACCCGCGCCGCATGGGCGGATTCGCCGTTGAGCTGTTTGTGGCGGGGAGTTCCCCAAGGGCAAATGCGCTCGCCGATCCCGCATCGCCACTCCCCGGAACGGCGGCTCCGAATCGCCCCCTCGTCTAGAATCTGAGCGTAACCACCCGAGCGCCCGTTACGGGGTACGCGCCGGGTTGATGGATCGAACGGGGGAGTTTCATGACAGGACTCTGGTACGTCCTCGGTTTCGCAGCCGCAGGTGCTTCCTTCGTCTTCCTGACCATCGGCCTCGCCTGGTTGATCTCCCACCGCACGCGCGGCAGTCGCGGCAAGCAGGTCCCCTACGAGTCGGGCATCGACACGTACGGCGACACCCACGGACGCTTTGGCCTCTCCTTCTATCTCTACGCACTCCTCTTCGTCGCCTTCGACGTTGAGATCA